>JAOHFB010000020.1 GCA_028097785.1 Candidatus Pelagibacter sp.
CTACAAATATAAATAATTTAAACAATTATAAGTCAGAAGACTTTGATTGGAAGTTAGTCCAGTCAGAAATGAAAAATAAGTTAGGAGTTGATATTTATGAAAGTTGGCTTAAAAAAATTACTTTTGTAGATGAATTTAACAATTATTTATTACTTTCAGTACCCACAAGATTTATTAGAGACTGGATTACGTCAAGGTATCTTGATCAAATTTTACAGATTATCCGTTTATATAAAAAAGATATTATTAGAATTGAATTTAAGATTGATGACAAAAATACAAATCAAAATTTAGAAAATACAAATGTTAACGAAAATACACCTGATAGAAATGAAAATATTTCATTCATAAAAGACTCTTATTTGCAATATAATAGAATTGATCCCAATAAAAGATTTGATAATTTTATTACTGGTACAAGCAATAAACTTGCTTATGAAGCGTCATTAAAGGTTTCAGAAAATATATCTCATTATAATCCACTTTATATTTATGGTGGTGTTGGAATGGGCAAAACCCATCTATTAAATTCGATTGGAATTGAACTTAAAAAAAATAATAAAGTAATGTTTATATCAGCTGAACGATTTATGTATCAGTTTGTAAAATCAATCAAAGCTAATGATATGGTTAAGTTTAAAGAATATTTCAGAAATACAGATATTTTATTAATTGATGACATTCAGTTTATAAGTGGAAAAGAAGCAATGCAGGAAGAATTTTTTCATACCTTTAATGCATTATTGGATAAAGGTTCACAAATAATTGTATCAGCTGATAGAGCGCCAAATAAACTATCTAGAATTCAAGATAGAATTAAATCTAGATTTTCTGGTGGTTTAGTTGTTGATATTCAAAAACCAGATCTTGAACTTAGAAAAAAGATTGTAGAAAAGAAAACTGAGGAATTAAATAACTTATATGCTGATCAATTACATGTATCAAAAGAAATACAAGATTTTATAAGTACCGAAATTACAGCAAGTGTTAGGGAGTTGGTTGGATCAATAAATAGAGTAGTATCATTCTCTAGAATCTACAATAAAGTTCCAAATTTGGCAGAAACTAAGGTTGTTTTAAAAGATTTATTAAATCTTGCTGAAAATAAAGTAACAATTGATTTGATTCAAACTACAGTTTGTAAATTTTTTAAAATTAGCAAAAATGAAATGCTTTCCTCAAGAAGATCTAGATATTTGGTTAGACCTAGACAAACAGCTATATATTTAACAAAAATTTTAACATCAAAATCTTTACCAGAAATTGGAAGAGAGTTTTCCAATAGAGATCATACAACCATAATACATTCAGTTAAAACTATTGAAAAAATTAAAGAAAAAGATCCCGAAATGGTAGATAATATTAATAAACTAAAAAATCAGATATTATATAATAATAAAGATAATGAAATTTAACGTAAACCAACAAGATCTTCAGCAAGCACTTAATTATTGCCAAGGTGTAATTGAAAAGAGAAGTACACTACCAATACTTTCCAATATTTTATTGGATGCTAGTAATTCTAAATTAACTATAACAGCTACAGATCTAGATTTAATATTCATTCACCAATTAAATAATGTTGAAGTTATTGAAGAAGGTAGAACAACAACAACCTCTTCAATTATGTATGATATAATAAGAAAATTTTCTTCAGGTAAAAAAATAAACTTATCTTTAACGGATGTTAGTAAATTACAAGTTGAGTCTGAAAAATCTATATTCAACTTAAACTGTATTAGCGCTACAGAATTTCCACTTACAGATGAAAATTTTAATCAAAATGAATTTATAATTAAATCTAAACAGCTTTTAAAACTACTAAATAAATGTAAATTTTCTGTTTCTAATGATGAAACAAGACATTACTTGAGTGGGATTTATTTCCATCAAACTGAAGTAGACGATAAAAATTATTTAACTGCTGCGGCAACTGATAGTCATCGAATGTCTATTTCAAAAATCAGATTAGATCAAAAAATTGATTTTGAGCCGATTATATTGCCAAAAAAAACTATTTTTCAACTATGTTCATTGCTAGATAGTTATGATGGAGATGTTAAAGTATCTAATATTAAATCAAAAATTAAATTTGAACTAAATAATAGTGTATTGATTTCAAAACTAATTGATGGAAAATTTCCCAACTATATTCAGGTAATACCAAAAAATAATCAAAAAAAATTAGAAATAGATTTAAAATTATTTTTAAATTCAGTTGACAGAGTTGCTTCAGTCTCATTGGATAAAAAAGATGGTGTTAAATTTAATTTATCAAAAGATACGCTAGACCTATCGGTTAACAACACAAATAGTGGTGATGGTAAAGAAACATTAAATGTTAAATTTGATCATGACTTAGAAATAAGTTTTAATTCAAGGTACTTAATCGATGTTGCTTCACAATTAGATGGAGAAAGAGTTGAAATTTTTTTCAATGATACTGGTTCGCCAGCTTTAATTAAAGATCCAGGTGATTTTGATAGTATATTTGTAGTAATGCCTATGAAGGGCTAATTTAATTGATTAAGTTCTTCATAAACACTATTTTCTAAAATCTTAATAAATTCTTCTTTAGCGAGTCCTGCTTTTATAGGCTTTAAGATTGAAATAGTTATTTCTTTATTGCTAATTTTTAAGCCTTTTTTAGGCCAAACATAACCTGAATTAATGGCAACTGGCTGACAAGAAATCTTCAGTTCTTCATATATTCTAGACGCACCTTTTTTAAAAGGAGGTCTTTCATCTGGTAAAACTCTTGTTCCTTGAGGGAAGATTATTAATGGTCTATTTGAGTCATTAATCATTTTTGAGATATCTTCAAAAAATCCCAAGTTATCTTTGGTCACTTTGTTTCTCTTAATTGATATTGAGCCAATTTTTTTTAGATACCAACCAAAAATTGGAATTAAAAGTAACTCCTTTTTTAAAATAAAAACAGGTGAATTAAAAATAGTTTGAAGATAAAAAGTTTCGAACATCGATTGATGAGATGCAGCAATAAAAAACTTCTCATTATTTATAATATTTTCTTTACCTTTGATTATTATTTTTGTGGATAAAAAAAACTTTAGACAAAAACTTGTCCAATAACCCATTAATTTTCCCCCTAATAAAACAACTTTTTGAGGTAAAAAAAATGCAGGAAGAAAAATTAAAGAAATAATTATTATTCCACTAAAGAAAAAAATTGAAAAAATAGTGTTTCTAATCATTTTTATCAGAAGTTAGACTATATCAGTAAGCTTCTGTCTTTTATTGATTACTTTAATTTTAGAGTTTTTAATTAGTATTTCTATTGGTTTTGGTCTCACGTTATAATTTGAACTGAGTGACATTCCATATGCCCCAACATCGCAAATCACAATTAAGTCTTTTTCAAATAATTTTTGAAAATTATTTATAGTTAAGAATTTATCAGTACTTTCACAGATTGGACCAACAAATTCATATGTTTTCTTTACTTTTTTTCCAGTCTTTATAGCCGGCATTATTCTATGCTTTGAATTATATAGTGCAGGTCTCATCAAGTCGTTCATTGCAACATCTAGTATTATAAAATTTTTTTTATGACCTTCTTTAATATAAGTAACTCTAGAAATTAATGTCCCAATATTTCCAACAATAGATCGACCAGGTTCAAAAATTATTTTAGAATTATGATTTTTCAAAAATCTTTTAATATTTCTTGAATAATTTTTTAAATTAAGCATTTTCTTATTATTTTTATAATCAATTCCCATTCCTCCACCAAGATCAATATATTCAAAAGAGTAATTAGCTTTTTTTATAATTTTATTTAATGCCTTAAGCATATTTTCATAAGGTTTAACATCAAGTATTTGACTGCCTATATGAACACTTAAACATTTTAAATTTAAATTTTTAGATTTTTTAATATATTTAGTTAGCTCTAAAAAATCTTTTTCACCAATACCAAATTTATTTTCTTTTTTTCCAGTAGAAATTTGACTCAAAGTTTTAGCATCTACATTTGGATTAAACCTAATACCAACATCAACATTTTTTTTATTTTTTTTTGCAATTCTCTCTATTTCCAAAATTTCACTTTTTGACTCAGCATTAATTAAAAGTATTTTTTTATTTACAGCAAAATTAATTTCTTCAGAAGTTTTACCTACACCTGAAAAAACAATTTTATTGGGTTTAATACCAGCTTTAAGTGCTTTCATTAACTCACCCAAAGATACAACATCAGCACCAAGACCAAATTTTGCAATTTCTTTAATTAAGTTTACATTTGTATTTGATTTAATTGCAAAACAAATTAGAGGTGAAAACGATTTAAAATTTTTTTTGAAATTATCAATATTTTTTTTTAATTGACTATAAGAATAACAATAAGCAGGGGTATCAAATTTTTTAGCAATATTCTGTACTGTTACTTTATCAATTGTTAATTTTTTTTTGATGTATTTCATTAAGCTTTATTATTAAGGATTATTATCTTTTCAGCTTTTTGGTCTGGGTCTTCGTATGTGGGGTCTCCTTTTTTCCCACAAGAAGCTAACAAACAACAAATCAGAAAAATAAAGCTAATTTTTTTAATCATTTTTGTTTCTTATATTTCATTATCATTTTTTTGATATTATCAAAAGCTGTTCCTCCGTAAGATTTTTTAGAATTTACAGAATTCTTTAAATCAAACACTTTTAAAACGTCGTTAGTTAATTTTGGTTCAATTTTTTTTAATTCTTCTAAGCTTAATTCATCAAGTTTTTTTTTCTTTTTTTCAGCCAAATTAACAACAGCAGCTGTTTTTTGATAAGCTTTTCTGAAAGACATGGAGTGATTTTTAACAAGATAGTCTGCCAAATCTGTTGCAGTAATATACCCATAATTTGCAAGCTCAATCATTTTTTTTTTGTTAGGGCTAGAATTTTTTAATACTTCATCAAAAATTTTAAGACAGTTGATCAAAGTATCATTAGATTTAAATACAATTTCTTTGTCATCCTGAAGGTCTTTGAAGTAAGATAGTGGAAGACCTTTTAAAATCGTAAGCATTGAAAATAAATTTCCATAACTACTTCCAGATTTTCCTCTCAAATATTCTAATAAATCAGGGTTTTTCTTTTGAGGCATTATTGATGAACCAGTTACAATTTTGTCTGAGAGATTGATTAAGCCGAAACCATCTGAACTCCAGATAATAAGTTCTTCTGCAATTCTTGATATATGCATTGAACAAACAGAGACACTATATAAAAAATCTAAAACAAAATCTCTATCAGAGACAGTATCAATTGAATTGTTTGTTGGTTTTTTAAATCCAAGTTTTTTACTAGTATAATTTCTATCTATATTAAAAGAAGTTCCAGTGAGCGCAGCTACTCCCAAAGGATTTTCATCTAAGCTTTCCAAATTGTTTGTGAATCTTTTTTTGTCTCTATTAAACATTTCAACATAAGCCATTAAATAATGAGCAAAAGAAATAGCTTGTGCATTTTTAAGATGTGTAAAACCAGGCATAATGGTATCTATATTTTTTTCCGCTAATTTTAATGTGCTTTTAATAACTTTATCTAAACTAAGGTTAATCTCTTTGGTTGAAGATCTTATCCAAATTTTAAAGTCTGTAATTACCTGATCGTTTCTAGATCTTGCTGTGTGAACATAGCCCGCTTCTTCCCCAATTATTTGAAAAAGTCTTTTTTCTATATTCATATGAATATCTTCATATTTATTGTTGAACTCAAATTTTTTATTAGAAATTTCCTTTTCTATCTTTGTAAGACCATAGATAATTTTATTTTTAATTTTGAAAGATATTATTTTTTGTTTAAACAGCATCTCAACATGAGCAATAGATCCCTGAATATCTTCTTTATAAAGTCGTTTATCAATATCAATTGAGTTACCAACTTTTTGGAATAAAGATGATGCATTTTTTTTTATACGGGTGTTCCATATTGCTTGGTTGTTTTTATTTTTTGCCATGATATTTAATTATAACTATTTAACATGAGATTTTTAATATTATTTATTTTTTTGACAACCAAAGTCTTTGCTAATGATGTATCTGAAATAAAAAATATTGTCATTCATAAAGACCTAAAAGTGTACGATAATGTATTCTTTTTGGATAAAAATGATAAAAAAATTAATATCAAAGAATTTAATGGAAATTTACTTTTATTAAATTTTTGGGCAACCTGGTGCGCGCCATGTAAAGAGGAGATGCCATCATTAGATAGACTTCAAGTAAATCAAAATTTGAGTAATTTAAAAATTTTTGCAATCAATATATCGCAAGAAAGTAAAAAAAAGGTTGATAGTTTTTTTAAAGATTTGAATATTGAAAACTTTGACCCATATTTTGATGCACCAACAACTCTAGCAAAAATATTTTCTTTACGTGGAGTTCCGACTTCAATTCTTATAGATAAAGATGGAAAAGAATTTGCAAGAATTATGGGTTCAATAGATTTTAATGATAAAATATTTATAAATTGGTTAAAAACTTACAATTAGTTCTTAAAAAAATAAGCAAATCCAATCAGAACTAGTATTGCTATAAATTGAAGGAGAACTCTTAGTTGCATTAATTTATTTGAATATTTTTTGCTAACCTCTCCTCCTTTAAAAAGAGTTCCAATCCCTAAAATTAAAACAATTCCTACTGCCAACAAAAGAACTATGGAGAGAATTTTAACAAATATTCCTGAAATCATATAAATATTGTAGATTGTTTTCAAAAATAAAAAACATAATTAATCAACTATGACATTTTGCCTAGACTCAATAATCATTAAGCCTGAAGAAGGAGTGGAAATAAAACATGCTGTTATTTTGTTACATGGATATGGAGGAGACGGAAAAGACATAAGTATGTTAATTTTAAACTGGAAAAGGCACATGCCAAATACAGTTTTTATTTGTCCTAATGGACATGAAGCTTGCCCTATAAATCCATCAGGATTTCAATGGTTTGATCTTACTAAAGATGACACAGATTATATACTTGATCAATCTATTAAGGCTGAAGAAAAAATTAAATTATTTATTAATGAGATTAAACAAGAATTTAATTTACAAAATAATCAGATATGCTTATCGGGTTTTAGTCAAGGTTGCATGATGTCTTTAAATGTTGGATTGACATCAGAAGAAAAATTTTCTTGTATAGTAGGATTTTCTGGAAAAATAATTAATCAAAATAATTTAAAATTAAGAATAAAAAATTCTACTGATACTTTATTAATTCATGGTGATGCAGATCAAGTGGTACCTTCAACTTATCTTTTAGAGGCAAAAGATTTTTTAATTAGAAACAATGTTGGAGTTGAAACACTTCTGTTAAAAAATTGTGATCATCATATTCCTGTAGAAGCTTCAAGTACAGCCCTAAATTATATTTTAAAAAAAAATTAGCACCTCTTATTATTGATAAAATTGTTTAAGTAAGTTAAAAATACTTAATGAATAATTTTATTGAACAAAATGCTTCATTAGAAAAGTGTCCAGCTTTAGTTCTTAATGCTGACTACAGACCACTAAGTTACTATCCTTTATCTTTATGGTCGTGGCAGGATACTGTAAAATCTGTTTTTTTAGATAGAGTGGTAATTGTTAGTAATTACGACAGAATTATAAGAAGCCCTTCATTTAACATGCAATTACCAAGTGTTATTGCATTGAAGGATTATATAATTCCACAAACAAGGCCAAGTTTTACAAGATTTAATGTTTTTTTAAGGGATAAGTTTTCTTGTCAATATTGTGGAAGCAGTGAAGAACTAACCTTTGATCATTTACTGCCAAGATCAAAAGGAGGCGAAACTAATTGGGACAATGTTGTAACTGCATGTTCTGCATGTAATGTAAAAAAAGGTGGTAAATTATTAAAAAACTCAGATATGAAGCTTAATCAATATCCTTATCGTCCATCAACCGAGGATCTACACAAAAATGGTAAAAATTTTCCCCCAAATTATTTACATAAAAGCTGGATGGATTACTTATATTGGGATGTTGAGTTAGAAACCTAAATTTTCTCAGAAATATTTATTGCAATTTTTGAACCTGTTTTAATAATTTTGTCTAATAAAAAATATGGACCTTTTTTAGTAGCACCTTCATCGTAAGCTATATCTTTGTGATCTATTTCATCTTGTCTAAATTTTGTAATCTTTTTTTTTAGGTCTTTTTCACTAATATCCAATTGATTAATCTGATTTAAATAGTGTTTGTCTATGACTTCTTCGACAGAAGCGGTACAAAGCATCGCAGCTTTTTTTCCTAACAATGTTGAGCCAAATCCTAAACCAACCCCAAGCAAATCCCATAAAGGTAAAAATTTTGTTGGCTGGATGTTTCTTTTTTTAATTTCATTTTCAAAAAAATCACAATGTTCTTTTTCATGAACTTTCATTTTTTCAATAGTTTTTTTTAGATTTTCATCTTTTACAAAAGTATTTAAGGCTAATAATTGTCCCTCGTAGATCTTAACAGCCCCACGCTCTCCAGCATGATCTACTCTAATGAACTCCTCTACTTTTTTTTTATTAATTTTTTTCATAATTAAAATAAATTTTTCCCGTACTAACAGTAATTAGTAAAGATATTAAAATATTATAACTTGTAAGTGATAATCCAAAAATTTTGAATGTTACATCTTTGCAGCTAACATTCTTTTCTTGTAATTGCTTTAAAATTTCCTCTTTTGATAATAAGTTTGAGCCACTTTTAAGGTCGCAAACTAGTGATTCTTGAATAAAACCTTGTTCAATACCTAAGTGATATAGTGATATAATAGCTCCAGCCAAAAATATAATTGAAAGCAAAAGAATAAAAAATTTTTCATAATGACTAAATTTAAAATTAAGTAAAATTATTATTATTGCTAATAGGTAAGGAATTCTTTCTAATATACAAAGATTACAAGGTTGATGACCCAAAACATATTCAATAAAGAATGCAGACACTAAAGCAATAACGCTGATTAAAAAGATAAGTTTTATTAATAAATTTTTACTATTTTCAACCATTGAATTTTAAAACCAAATATATAATTGCAAATATTATAACTATTAAAATCCCAATAACAGTAAACCATTTTGATCCATGATTATTCATAAATTCAGTAAATAGATCTCCAAATTTATAAGATAGGAATGCAACTATAAAAAATCTAAGGCTTCTTGAAATCAAACTAACGATTATAAAAATTGGCAGATTGAAAGCAATTAAACCACTTGCTATTGTAAAAGCCTTATAAGGCAAAGGTGTAAAGCCTGCTAAAAAAAGTATACTCAACCAAGCAAGAAAGCCATTTCCTTCAGATAAACTGAATTTTAAATTTTTAACTTTATCTCCATAATTATAAAAATCGATAACATACATTGCTAAATCAAAAAATAGATAACCAATTAAATAACCTAAAATACCTCCTAAAACTGAAAATATAGATGCTATTAAAAATATTTTTATAAATTCTTTTTTTTTAGCAATTACCATTGGAATAATCATTACATCTGGTGGTATAGGAAAAAATGAACTTTCAATAAAAGAAACAAGACCTAGATAATAATTTGAACTTTTATGTGCGGCTAGACTTAAACATTTTTTGTAAAGTGTTTGAAACATTTTTTGGTTTTAATATAAATTTAGTTCTTATACTATTTAAATATAATTAATTGAATATTATGGGCGAATGGCGGAACTGGTAGACGCGCACGACTCAAAATCGTGTTTCGCAAGAAGTGAGAGTTCGATTCTCTCTTCGCCCACCAAAAATTATGAATTTAGATAATTTAAATAACCTAATAGAATTATTTTCTTATCAATCAGATAAGCAAAATAAAAAAAGTATTTTTTTACAGTGGTTAAATCCAAATAATAAAAAAACATATACCTGGGAAGAAACACAAAAAAATATTTTAAAATTATCAAGAATAATTAAAGAAAACATAAAAGAAGGTGATAGATGTTTATTGGTTTCAGAAAATAGACCTGAATGGTTTATTTCTGATATGGCAATCATGTTATCAGGTGGAATTACTGTTCCAGCATATACCACATATACTGAAGAGGATTATAAGTATTTAATTGAAGATTGTGAGCCAAGCTTACTTATAGTTTCTAACAATGAAATGTTAAAAAAATTAAGTAATACAATAAATGAAAAAGAATTTATTAAGAAGGTTATAACATTAGATGAACTTAATAAGGTAATAGATAATTTACATATAATAGATGAAGAAAAATATTTAGACTTTAATATCATACTAAAAAATAATTTATTAAAAGAAGATAAAATCAAAAATGATAAATTAAAAAGAACTTCTCCAGCTTGTATAATCTATACATCTGGAACTGGAGGAAATCCAAAAGGAGTAATCTTAAGCCATGGTGGAATTTTAAACAATCTTGTTGGTGCCTGTGAAATTATGAAACCATTATTTAATTCTAGACCGGTATTTTTAACATGGCTTCCTCTTTCTCATTCTTATGAACACTGTGTGCAATTTGCTCAGATAGCTGTTGGAGCAAAAGTGTTTTATGCTGAAAAAATAGAAAAACTTTTAGAAAATATATCAGAAGCAAAACCTACAATTATGACAGCTGTTCCAAGATTTTATCAAAATCTTTATAACAAAATTAATATTAATTTAAAAAAACAAACAGGTTTTAAAGCTAAATTAATTAATGCCACTCTTCGATTGGGTAAAAAAAAATTATTAAATCAAAAAATGACTTTTTCTGAAAAATTACTAAATTTTATAGTTGAGATATTAGTTCGAAAGAAAATAAAAAAACAGTTTGGTGGAAATTTAAAAGCTTTTGTTTCTGGAGGGGGTGCACTCGATAAAGAAATAGGAGAATTATTGAATTCTGTGGGATTACCTACACTTCAAGGTTATGGTTTAACAGAAACATCACCAGTAGTAAGTTGTAACCCTATTCACAAAATAAAAGTAGAAACTGTAGGCCCACCTTTTAGAGGAAACCAAGTTAAAATTGCTAATGATGGAGAAATTTTGGTTAAAGGTGAAAATGTAATGTTGGGATATTGGAATAAGAAAGAAGAGACTGACAAAGTAATTATTGATGGATGGCTTCATACAGGAGATATCGGAGAAATAGATCCAGAGGATGGCTATCTAAAAATTACTGACAGAAAAAAAGATATTATTGTAAGCGCAGGTGGAGATAATATTTCACCAGCTAAAATTGAAAACATGATTACAAATGAGCCAG
>JAOHFB010000021.1 GCA_028097785.1 Candidatus Pelagibacter sp.
TAACAAAAGGTTTATCTATTGTTGACAATAAACTTACGACACTATCCGATAAAATTAAAAATATTTTAGAAAAAAATGGTCACTCAGAAATTAATATTTCAGCAGTTAAAGGCCCTTGTTTAGCAGCTGGTTTAGCAAATAAAATGAGAACAGGAACAGTTATTGCTAACAAAGATTTAAAACAGTGTCAGTCATTAAAAAATATGATTTCAACAGATTATTATTCCATGGAAATATCAGAAGATGTACCTGGAGTAGAGTTATCTGGAGCGATTAAAAACATATATTCAATGTTAATTGGTGCATCTGAAGGATTAAGTAACTCCAAAGCTTCAAAAGAGATTCAATCCAAATATTTTTTAAATACTGCAGCCTCATTAATTCATAGATCAATTTCAGAAATGGTTGAATTTATTTTGCACTACGGAGGTAAGTCAGAAACAGTTTATGGTTTAGCAGGTCTTGGTGATTTGTACGTTAGTGCTATTGGCGGAAGAAATAGTTTGATGGGAAAATATTTGGGTCAAGGATTTTTATATAAAGAAGCTAAAGAACAATTTATGAAAGATGTTACAGTAGAAGGAGCTCAACTTGCTTTAGAGATTGGACCAAAAATACTAGAAGATCTAAGTAGTAAAAATTTTCCTTTATTATTTAATATGTTAAATACTATTTGTGAAAATAAAAAATTAGAAATTAATTGGTAAATGAATTCAAATTGGAATTACCCAACAACTATGTGGGTTGGAAAAGACAGAATTAAAGATTTATCGATTGCTTGTAACAATTTAAAAATCTACAAACCTTTATTAGTTACTGATAGCGGTCTTGCTAAATCTAAAATTGTTACTGATGTATTAGATAATCTCAAAAATAATGGAATTTTAGTTGAATTATATTCAAATGTAGTGGGCAATCCAACGGGCACTAATGTAAATGAGGGTGTTGATTATTTTAATAAAAATGGTTGTGATGGAGTAATAGCTTTTGGAGGTGGAAGTGGCCTTGATGTTGGTAAAGCAATTGCATTTATGTCAGGTCAAACATTGCCTATATGGGATTTTGAGGATGTTGGAGATAATTGGACTAAAGCTAAATCAGAGAAAATAGCACCCATTATAGCTGTTCCAACTACTGCAGGAACTGGATCAGAAACAGGGCGTGCATCTGTAATTTTAAACGAGGAAACAGGTGTAAAAAATATAATTTTTCATCCTAAATTTTTACCATCAATAGTCATATTGGACCCAGTTTTAACAGTTGGACTTCCAACAAAAATTACAGCAGCAACTGGTATGGATGCTTTAGCACATAATTTAGAAGCTTATTGTGCACCAGGCTATCATCCAATGGCTGATGGAATTGCACTTGAGGGTATGAAAATAATTAACGATTGGTTGCTAGAAGCAGTTAACAATGGATCAAACATTGAAGCTCGTCAAAATATGTTGTCAGCAGCTAGCATGGGATCAACTGCATTTCAAAAAGGGTTAGGGGCAATTCATTCATTAAGTCATCCTGTTAACGCTCTAAACAATATTCATCATGGCTTATCTAATGCAATATTCATGCCTTATGTATTAACTTTCAATAAAGATGTAATAGAAAAAAAAATAATTAAGATTTGTGATTATTTAGAACTTCCAGATCGATCTTTTAATGGTTTTATTAATTGGATTTTAGATTTAAGAAAAAAACTTGAAATACCTCATAAATTATCAGAGGTAATAGATGAAAAAGATTTTGATCTTGATAGATTGTCAAAAATGGCCTTAGCAGATCCCTCAACTGGAGGAAACCCAAAAAAATTGTCTGAAGCAGATATGAAACTAATGTATCAGCACAGTATGAAAGGTGAATTATTTGAGTGAGTAATTTAAATATTTTAATTGTTGAAGGAAATATTAGAGAAGACAGTGAGTTTTTTATTAAAGCTGCTGGAGCTTCTGCGGCAGATAATTTAAAAAATTTGATTTTAAAATTGGAGCCATCAACTAACACAGATATTATTAATCCAGGACATGATGATGAGACAACAAATGCTTTAAAAAATATGAATAAATATCATGGTATCATTTTTACAGGTGGTGCGATGAGAATAAATGATATGACTGATGTAATTAAGAAACATATCCAATTTGCATCTAATTGTTTTAATGAAAAAAATAAAATTTTAGCAATTTGCTGGGGACTACAAGTGTGTTCAACTGCTGCTGGGGGCAAAGTTAATCCTGGAAAAAATGGTGCTCATATAGGAATTGCATCAGATGTAATCATTAACAGTGAAGGTGAAAAACATTTTATATATAAAGATAAAAAAACAATTTTTACTTCGCCAGCTTTCAATTTTGACGAAGTAAGTGAACTTCCAAAAAATGCTATTCTTTTATCAAGTGACAAGGTTAACAATGTGATGGGAGTTAAGTTTGATGCAGGTAATTCAGAAATTATTGGTCTACAATACCATCCTGACTATGAATATTTTCAAATGCTTAATCTTATTGCTGGTCGAAAAGATCGATTATTTACAAATAAAATTTTTTCAAGTGAGAAAGAATATCAAAACCACATCTCATATATAAAGTCTGAGAACGAATTATTGAACTTTAAGGATAGAACCTGTGAAGTTCGAAATTGGCTAAATTATTTAAAAAACTAATTAAAAAAGACCTTCAATCTCACCATCTTTATTTAGTTTGATAGAGTCTGCTGCTGGAACTCTTGGTAAACCTGGCATTGTCATAATAGCTCCACAAACCACAACGATAAATTCAGCTCCAGATGAAAGTCTGATTTCTCTAATTGGTAGAGAATGTCCAGTGGGTGCCCCTTTTAAATTTGGGTCTGTTGAAAAACTATATTGAGTTTTAGCAACACATATAGGTAATTCACCAAAACCAGCTTCTTCAAAACTTTTCAATTGGTCTCTAATTTTAGTGTCGGCTATAACTTCATCAGCTCTGTAAATTTCTTTAGCTATAGTCTCAATCTTTTTAAATAATGGAGTTTTACTCTCATATAAAAATTGAAATTTAGCTTCATTTTTTTCACATAAGTCAGAAACATGAGCTGCAAGTTCTTTTGTACCTTCCCCACCATTAGCCCAATGAGTACATAGACTTGCTTTAACTCCCATTCCGTCACAAAATTCAATTAAAGCTTTTACTTCATTATCAGTATCTTTAATAAAATGATTAACTGCAACAGCTACAGGAAGACCAAATTTTTGAACGTTTTGAATATGTCTTTCAAGGTTTACCAACCCTTTTTTAAGAGCATCTACATTCTCATTTTTAAGATCATCTTTTGCAACACCACCATGCATCTTTAGAGCTCTAATAGTTGCAACAATAACCACACAACTTGGTTTTAAATTTGATTTTCGACATTTGATATCTAGAAATTTTTCAGCTCCTAAGTCTGCACCAAAGCCTGCTTCAGTTACCACATAGTCAGCAAGTTTTAATCCAGTTTTAGTTGCAATTACAGAATTACATCCATGTGCAATATTTGCAAATGGACCACCATGAATAATTGCAGGATTATTTTCTAAAGTTTGAGTTACGTTTGGTCTAATGGCATCTTTTAATAATACAGTCATTGGACCTTGAGCTTTTAAATCTTTAGCAAAAACAGGTTTTTTATCTCTTGTGTATGCAATTGTTATATTTCCAATTCTTTTTTCTAAATCTTCTAAATCATTTGATAAACAAAAGATGGCCATGATTTCAGATGCAACAGTGATATCAAAACCATCTTCCCTTGGAAAACCATTTGCAACACCACCTAAGTTTATATTTATTGATCTTAATGAACGATCATTCATGTCCATTACTCTTTTCCAAACAATTCTTCTAACATCTATATCTAATTTATTTCCCCAATAAATATGATTATCAATTAACGCTGATAGTAAATTGTGAGCTGAAGTTATTGCATGAAAGTCACCAGTAAAATGTAAATTAATTTGTTCCATTGGAACCACTTGAGCATAACCTCCGCCTGCAGCTCCACCTTTCATACCAAACGATGGTCCAAGGCTGGGTTCTCTTAAACAAACAATAGATTTTTTCCCAATTTTATTCAAACCATCATTTAATCCAACTGAAGTTGTAGTTTTACCTTCACCAGCTGGAGTAGGAGTTATTGCAGTAACTAGAATTAATTTACCATCCGGTTTGTCTTTTAAAGTATCAAGATACTCTAAGTTTATTTTTGCGATGTGTCTTCCCATTGGACTGAAAGCAGCACTTTCATCAGGCACATTTATTTTTGCTAAAATATCATTTATAGGTTGCATTTTAGCTTCTCTAGCTATTTGAATATCTGATTTAACATCGCTCATTTAAAATCCTAAAGTTATAATTTTTTATTGATGACTTCTTATCCTTTTTTAAGTTCTTTGGAAACTTCTAAAAAATATATATAAAAAAAATAAGAACTATTTATATTCATTGAGATAAAAATATCTCATGCAAAAATATTCTATATTTAATCTAGTTAAAAACGCTTTTTCTGGACATCAAAATTGGGATTTAGCTTGGAAAGATCCAACTCCTAAAAAAGAATATGACGTTGTGATTATCGGAGGTGGCGGTCATGGTTTAGCTACTGCTTACTATCTTGCAAAAGAACATAATATTACAAATGTTGCTATCATTGAAAAAGGTTGGATTGGTGGAGGTAATGTTGGAAGAAATACCACCATTATAAGATCTAACTACATGCATGATGATAATGCACTTTTTAGTGAATTTGGAATGGATTTATGGAGAAAGATGAGCCAGGATTTAAATTATAATGTAATGTTTTCTCCAAGAGGAATTATCAATCTTGCACACTCTGATGCACAAATGAATGTCTACGCAAGACGTGGAAATTCAATGAGGTTGAATGGAATTGATGCAGTTTTACTAAACAGAGAACAGGTAAAAGAAATTATACCAATGGCAGATTTTTCTGAAAATGTGAGGTTTCCGATTTTTGGTGGATTGATGCAACCAAGTGCTGGAACAGCAAGACATGATGCAGTTGCTTGGGGATATGCAAGACAAGCTGACTCTATGGGAGTTGATATCATTCAAAACTGTGAAGTCACAGGTTTTGATGTAAGTGGTGGAAAAATTAATGGTGTAAGAACTTCAAGAGGAGATATTAAAGTAAAGAAAATTGGTTTGTGTGTTGCTGGAAGCACCAACATTTTAGCTGAGAAATTAAATATGACTTTACCTATTGAAACACATCTTCTTCAAGCGTGTGTTTCAGAACCTGTAAAACCAATTTTAGATAGAGTGGTCACTTTTGGAGCAGGACATTTTTATATAAGCCAGTCAGATAAAGGTGAAATGGTTATGGGTGGAGATTTAGATGGATATAATAGCTATGCGCAAAGAGGTAACCTACCGACATTACAACACGTATTAACTGAAGGAATTGCGATGATGCCTTTTTTAAGTAAATTAAAAATGCTTAGAACTTGGGGTGGAATAATGGACATGTCTATGGATGGTTCCCCAATCATTGATAAAACACATATTGAAGGATTGTATTTAAATTGTGGTTGGTGTTATGGAGGATTTAAAGCAACCCCAGCATCAGGTTGGACGTTTGCTCATACAATTGCACAAGATAGAGTTCATAAACTAAACGCTGGATATAGTTTAAATAGATTTAGTACAGGTCACTTGCTGGATGAAAAAGGACTTGGAACAAAAACTTGGATTTCATAAATGCTACATATTAAATGCCCTCACTGTGGAATGAGATCACAAAATGAATTTTCCTATGGAGGCGATGCAACTATCAAAAGACCAGAGCTTAATAAAGAGGTATCAGACCAAGACTGGGATAACTTTGTCTATAATAGAAAAAGCTTAAGAGGAAAACATTGGGAGTTATGGCAGCATTTATCAGGATGTAGACAATGGATAAAAGTTGAAAGAGATACGGCTACTCATGAAATTTTTAATACACTTAAAGCTAATGAGGAAATTTCATAATGCCTCAAAGCTATAGACTAGATAATATCGGTTTAATCAACAGAGATAGGAAACTTTCTTTTAAATTTAATGGCGTTACTTACTCTGGATATGAAGGTGATACCCTAGCTTCAGCTTTAATAGCTAATGGAGTTCATTTAGTTGGAAGAAGTTTTAAATATCATAGACCAAGAGGTTTTTTTGGGGCAGGGGTTGATGAGCCTTACGCAATTGTTCAATTATATAGAAATGGTGAAACGGAGCCAAATGTAAAAGCCACCGAACAAGAACTTTTTGAAGGGTTAGAGGCAACAAGTGTAAATTGTTGGCCAAGTGTAAATTTTGATATTGGAGCAATAAATAATTTTTTAAAAATTTTTCTTCCTGCTGGATTTTATTATAAAACTTTTATGTGGCCAAAAAGCTTTTGGTATAAAGTTTATGAGCCTTTTATCAGAAAAGCAGCAGGACTAGGGGTTGCATCGATCAAACATGACAAAGAAAGATACGAACATAAATATGAATATTGTGATTTATTAATTGCAGGTTCAGGTCCCTCAGGTTTAGCAAGCGCATATGCTGCTGCAAAGAATGGAGCACGAGTTATTTTAGCAGAGGACAAAGCTAGGCATGGAGGAACTTTGTTAACTAGTGATGTAAACATTGGAAATCAATCAGGAAAAGAATGGGCTGATGGAATAATTTCAGAGCTTAAAGAAATGCCAAATGTGATTATTAAAAATAGATCACAGGTTTTTGGTTACTATGATCACAACATGTTAGTTATGTCAGAAAGAATTAGTGATCATCTTCCAACAACAAAAAAGTTTCATCCAAAACAAAGGCTTTGGTATATTAGGGCTAAAGAAGTTTTAATTTCATCAGGATCAATTGAAAGACCAATAGTATTTGGTAATAACGATACTCCAGGTGTTATGCTTTCATCTGCTGCTAAAGAATATCTTAAAGTTTATGGAGTATTAGTAGGAAAAAAACCTTTAATATTTACCAATAATGATAGTGGTTATGAAACCGCCATTGAGTTTAAAAAAAATGGAGTTGATCCTGTTATCCTAGATACAAGAAAAGATCCTCAATCAGAAATAGTTGATGAGGCTAAAAATTTAGGGATAAACATTAAGTTTTCTTATGTTGTGGTTGCTGCTCAAGGTTATAAAAAAGTAAAATCAGCTGATATTGCCAAAATTTCAGACGATAAAGAGCAGCTTGGAACAATTGAAAACATCAAATGTGACTGTATATGTGTTTCAGGTTTTTGGACACCTACTATTCATCTAGCTTCACAATCAGGAAACAAAACAAAATTTAACGAAGATATTGATGCATTTGTTCCTGGAACTTCAAAACAAAATGAAAAAACATTAGGTGCTGCAAACGGAACTTATACATTAGACGAAACATTAAAAAGTTCGTTTGAAGCTGGTCATGAACTTTCAAAAAAAATTACAAATAATGATAATAAGATTTCTTTTCCAAACGTTGTTGAAAAAAAATCAACAACCCATGATAAGTTTTGGTGTGTACCGTTACCTGAAGGAAAAAATTATAAAAGATTTTTAGATTTTCAAAATGATGTAGCAGTTTCTGATGTAGAGATCGCACTTAAAGAAGGGTATCGATCAATTGAACATGTTAAAAGATATACAACACTTGGAATGGCAACTGACCAGGGTAAAACAAGTAATCTAAACGGTTTACAATTAGTATCTAAAATAGAAAATAAAGTAGTACCAAATGTTGGTCACACAACTTTTAGACCTCCTTATACACCAGTTTCAATAGGAGCAATTGTTGGCAGAGAAGTTGGAAAACATTCAAAACCAACAAGAAAATCACCAATGCATTCATGGCATGAAAAAAATAATGCAGTTTTTGTTGATGCAGGTGTTTGGTTAAGACCAAGATATTATAAGCAAGGAAATGAAAATTTATTTGAGGGATCTAAAAGGGAAGCAAAAAATGTGAGAACTAATGTTGGAGTTTGCGATGTAACCACATTAGGTAAAATAGATATTAAAGGACCAGATGCAGCAGAGTTGCTAAATAGAGTTTATACAAATGCATGGTTAAAGTTACCTGTTGGTAAAGCAAGATACGGTGTGATGTTAAGAGAAGACGGAATAGTTATGGATGATGGAACAACTACTAGAATTTCCGAAAATCACTATCACATGACAACTACTACTGCTCAAGCAGCAAATGTTCTTTCACATTTAGAGTATTATTTGCAATTAGTATGGCCTGAATTAAATGTGAATGTAGTTTCAACTACAGAACAATGGGCAGGAGCCGCAATAGCTGGACCGATGTCTAGAGAATTACTGCAAAAATTATTTCCAAATTCTGATGTCTCCAATGAAGGTTTGCCTTTCATGGGTTATATGGAAGGAGATTTGTTTGGCGTGAAAGCAAGAATTTTTAGAATTTCGTTTTCAGGTGAGCTTGCATATGAAGTAAATGTCGAATCTAATAATGGAAACTTTATGTGGGAAAAAATTATTGAAGTTGGTCAAGAATTTAAAATTCAACCTTATGGAACAGAGGCATTATCAACTCTTAGAATTGAAATGGGACACGTTGCAGGTTCTGAACTAGATGGAAGAACAATACCTTATGATAATTCTCTAGAAGGATTATTAAGTAAAAAGAAAGACTTTATTGGAAAAAGATCTTTAACTAGAAAAGCATTTACTGCTGAAGACAGACAAAAAGTTGTTGGGGTTGTTCCTTTAGATAAAAAAACAAGTATTCCAGAGGGTTCACACTTAGTCAAAGACTCAAATGCACCACTCCCAAATCCAAAATTAGGTTACATCTCAGCATCTTGCTGGAGTGTTGAACATGATAATCCATTTTCTTTAGCTATATTAAAAGATGGAAAAAACATGATTGGTGAAAAGCTATTTGTAATGTCACCGCTTAAAAATAAAGTAATTCCAGTTGAGATAGTTTCTTCACACTATGTTGATCCAAAAGGTGAAAGGGTTAGATCATGAGTTTAATATCAGCTTTAGCAAATGCTCATTCAGAAGGTCAATTTGGTGATTATGTAGGTAAAAACGAAAATGATCTTTTAAAAATCTCTGAGATAAAAAATTTATCAATAGTTCAAATAGTTCAGTATAAAAACTCTACAATTTCAATTGAAAGTATTGATATCGATGGTTTAAAATTAAAAGATGAACCATTAAATGTGTCAAATAATAATGACACGAGGATTTTATGGAATGGACCAAAAAATTGGCTTTTGGTTTCAAATAAAAAAGATTTACTTACAAATATTTTACAAAATTTTAAAGAAACAGATTTTGCTATAACAGATCTATCTCATTCAAAAGCTATAATAGAAATAGAGGGTCAAGAAGTAAAAGAAGTTTTAAAGAAAGGATGTCCATTTAATTTTAATTTATTGGAAAAAAATAAATCAATAAATTCTACTTATAATGGAATAGCATTTACAGTTGATATGATAGACGATAACCCTGATAAAGTTAGATTATTTGCTTTAAGAAGTTTTGGAGAGTCTTTGTATCACTCCATTACCGATGCATCCTTAGAGTTTGGTTATAAATCTCTGTAGCATTAAAATATTTTATTAAAAATCTTTAATCTCTCGTTGCAATATAAACACCAATTGAGGTGATTAAAAATCCAATTAAATCTAAATTAGTCAAATTTTCATTTAAGAATAACCACGCCATAAAAGCAGAAGTAGCTGGGATTAAAAAAAATATTGAAACAGTTTTACTTGCTGAGTTATTTTTTATTAGATACATCAATATTGTAAAAGCACCAAATGATACTAAAATTATTTGATGACTCATTGCAATTAAAAACGTTTGTGTAAAATTAATATAAGGATTAGCAAATAAAAATATTATTAATAAGTGAAACACACATCCACCTAGTGCTTGATATGTATTGCTCACGGACAGAGGCAAATTATTACTTAATTTTTTTTGCCACAAAGTGGAAAATGTAATTGCAACTAATGCTATAATTGTTGCAACTAATCCAGCTGTTGGTATTTTAGACCCTATATCAAAACCTAAAACAAGTGCCGCACCAATAAATCCTAATAGAACACCCACCCATTGTTTCGTAGAAACTTTTTCATTTAAAATTGGTCCACTTAATGCATTTGTAAGAATTGGTTGTAGAGTGACTATTAATGCTGCAATTCCTGTCGGC
>JAOHFB010000022.1 GCA_028097785.1 Candidatus Pelagibacter sp.
AGGCAAGCTGGAAGATATCTTCCTGAGTTCCAAGAAATAAGAAAATTAAATCCAAATTTCATAAATTTATGCTTAAATGAAAATTTATCATCAGAAATTACATTACAACCTTTAAAAAGATTTAATTTAGACGCTGCAATAATTTTCTCAGATATTTTAATGCTTCCATATGGCTTAAATCAAAAAGTTGAATTTGAAAAAGGTTTTGGCCCTAAACTTGGTGAAGTAAATATTGATGAAATGTCTAAATTAGATGAAGTTGATTTTACTCAAAAGGTTTATCCAGTATACAAAGCAATTAAAAAAGTAAGTAACGATGATATAGTAAAAGGTAAAAATACAATAGGCTTCGTGGGTGCACCATGGACTTTACTTGTTTACATAATTAATCAACAATCACCTAAAAAAAAATTAAAAGAAGATTTTTTTAAAAATGATTTTTTGATTAATAGAATTCTATTGATTTTAGAAAAATTTTTAAAAATACACATTAAAAATCAAATTGATAATGGAGCAAATGTAATACAAATATTTGATAGCTGGGCAGGTTTATTGGAGGAAAAAGATTTACCTAATTATATATATTCACCCACTCTTAATTTGGTTAACTATGTAAAATCTTTAAACATTCCTGTTATTTGTTTTCCTAGAGAAATTAAAAACTATAAAGAATTTTGTGAAATTGTTAAACCAGATGCTGTTAGTATCGATTACAACATTAATCCAAAAAAAGTTTTAAATGATATAAAAATTCCTATTCAAGGTGGACTTGATCCTAAAATATTACTTACAGATAAAGAAAAATTAAAAAAAGAAGCAACCAAATATCTAGATGTATTTAAAGATCATCCATATATTTTTAATTTAGGGCATGGGGTTTTGCCTGAGACTGACCCCAATATGTTCGAATATTTGGTTAATATTGTAAAAGATTATTAATGAAAAAAGCGGTAATTCTTTTTAATTTAGGAGGTCCAGATAAATTAGAAAATGTAGAGCCATTTTTATTTAATTTATTTAATGATCCAGCAATATTAAATTTGCCCACCATTTTTAGATATCCCTTAGCTAAATTAATTTCTAATAGAAGAGCCCCAACCGCTCAAAAGATATACCAGGAGCTTGGTGGATCATCTCCTATCTTAAAATTAACAGAGGAGCAATCGAAAGCCCTTGAATTAAAATTGAACACTGATGATAAAAGCTCAGAGTATAAGTGTTTTGTTGTTATGAGATGTTGGCACCCAAGAGCAGAGGAAGTTTTAAAAAATGTAAAAAATTTTAGTCCAGACGAAATTATATTAATGCCATTATATCCTCAATACTCGGCAGCAACATCAGGTTCATCAATAAAAGAATGGAATGATATTTGTAAAAAAAATAATTTTAAAATTAAAACAAGTACAATTTGTTGTTACCCTACAGATGAGAACTTCATTTTAGCTCACAAACAGGAAATAATAAAAAAAATTAATAATCTAAAAAATTTTAAATTAATTTTTTCTGCGCACGGTTTACCAGAAAAAAATATTAAAAAAGGTGACCCTTATCAATGGCAAGTAGAACAATCAGTTAATAAAATTGTCAAATCTCTTAATATTAAAGATCTAGATTGGATTTTAAGCTATCAAAGCCGTGTTGGACCCTTGAAATGGATTGGCCCATCAACAGAGGACATAATTGTAGAAAATTCAAAAGCAGGGAAACATATTGTTTTAGTTCCTATAGCATTTGTCTCTGAGCATTCAGAGACTTTAGTTGAATTGGATATAGAATATAAAGAGATAGCTGATAAAAATGGGTGCAAAAATTATACAAGAGTGCCAGCATTAGGCACTAATGAACATTATATAAAAGCAATGTCTGATCTAATAATAAAAAAACAAGATCACAATTTTAATGGAGAACTTTTTCCTCCAAAAATACAATGTCCAAATCAATTTATTAAATGTCCATGTTTAAATTATGAATAGTTATTTATTATTTAAAAGTTTACACTTGATAGCCGTTGTCTCATGGATGGCTGGTCTTTTATATCTCCCAAGAATTTTTGTTTATCATGTTGAGAACAAAGAAAAAAAAGAAGCTACTAATATTTTTGAAGTAATGGAAAAAAAACTTTTTTATTACATAATGCGTCCAGCAATGATTTTCACTTGGATATTTGGTTTAATTCTCATTTATTTAAATGGGATAGAAATATTTTTTCAATTATGGATGCAAATAAAAATTGTTCTGGTGCTGTTATTATCAGCCTATAATGATTATTTAGGAAAATGCCTTGTATCTTTAAAAAATAATTCAAATAACAGATCATCAAAATTCTTTAGAATAATTAATGAAGTTCCTACAATAATGCTGATTTTGATAGTTTTTTTAGTCATTTTCAAGCCAATCTAGGGTTGAAATAACAATTGTAGTATATATATTAGCCATATCTTTATAGTCCTTACAAAATTCAAATCATGAACATTCAAGAGTTAAAATTAAAATCGTCTGAACAGCTTATTACTCAAGCCGAAGAACTTGGTATTGAGAATGCTAGTACGTTAAGAAAACAAGAAATTCTTTTTGCGATTTTAAAAAAAGTTGCAGAAAAAGAAGAAATTACCGGAGCTGGTGTACTGCAATTATTACAGGATGGTTTTGGTTTTTTAAGAGCAATGGAGTCCAACTATTTACCAGGACCAGATGATATTTATGTAAGCCCAAGTCAAATAAGAAAATTTGGTTTGAGAACAGGAGACACAGTTGAGGGACCAGTTAGAGCACCCAAAGAAGGCGAAAGATATTTTGCTTTACTTCAAGTCAGTAAAATTAATTTTGAAGAGCCAGAAAAAGCAAGACATAAAATTGCATTTGATAACTTAACCCCCCTTTATCCAGATCAGCAAATGGTAATGGAAGTTGAAACTACAAAAATTGAAAAAAAACCTGATTTAACACCAAGATTAATTGATTTGGTAAGTCCAATTGGTAAAGGCCAAAGATCAATAATAATTTCACCTCCAAAAGCGGGTAAGACAATGATTCTACAAAGCATTGCAAACTCAATCGCTAAAAATTATCCAGAAAGTTATCTGATTGTTTTATTGATTGATGAAAGACCAGAAGAAGTTACTGATATGCAAAGAACAGTAAAAGGTGAGGTGATAAGCTCAACTTTTGATGAACCAGCTCAACGACACGTTGCTGTTGCTGAGATGGTGATTGAAAAAGCAAAAAGATTAACTGAACATAAAAAAGATGTCGTTATATTATTAGACTCAATTACAAGATTAGGAAGAGCATACAATGCTGTTATTCCAAGTTCTGGAAAAGTTTTAACTGGTGGTGTAGATGCTAACGCACTTCAAAGGCCCAAAAGATTTTTTGGTGCCGCAAGAAATATTGAAGAAGGCGGATCTTTAACAATTATCTCGACTGCTTTAATTGATACAGGAAGTAGAATGGATGAAGTTATTTTTGAAGAATTTAAAGGAACAGGAAATAGTGAAACTGTCCTTGATAGAAAAATAGCTGATAAAAGAATTTATCCTGCAATTGATATAACAAAATCTGGAACAAGAAGAGAAGAATTATTGTTTGATAAAAATGATCTACAAAAAATGAATGTCCTTAGAAGAATTATTGCCCCGATGGGAACGATGGATGCAATTGAATTTATTAATTCAAAATTAAAAGACACAAAAAATAATGCAGAGTTTTTTAACTCAATGAATAAGCCAGCATAACAATTAATCTTACAATTAAAGTTTTACAGATACCTTGATTTGAAGATATAATCTTCAAATGACAATTTATGCTTTATCGAGTGGTCCTGGCGTATCAGGTATTGCTGTTATAAGAATTTCAGGACCCAAAACCAGTAAGGCTATTGAATTATTAACTGGTAAAAATGTTCCAAAACCAAGAGTAGCAACTCTCAGAAAAATCAATAAAATCAATACTTCTGAGTTAATTGATGAAGGCATAATACTATGGTTTCCTGGACCTGAGAGCTACACAGGTGAAGATATGGCCGAAATTCAGGTACATGGAAGTAAGGCTGTAATAGATGCTTTACACACTTCTATCTCGAAAATAGAGAACTGTCGTTTAGCAGAACCTGGTGAGTTTACAAAACTTGCATTTCAAAATGGAAAAATAAATTTACTTAAAGCAGAGAGCATTGCTGATTTAATTTCTTCTGAAACCGAAATTCAAAGACAGCAAGCGATTAAAATTATGAATGGAAAATCTGCAGATCAATTTAATCTTTTAAGAGAAAAACTTTTAAAAATTTTATCACATGTTGAAGCTAAAATAGATTTTCCAGATGAAGATTTACCCAATGATATTTTAAAAGAAATTAAAAAAAGTTCTGATGATGTTTTAAAAAATATTGAAAAAATTTTAAATGATCAAAATGTTGGAGAAAGAATAAGAGAAGGTTTTAAGATTGCAATTCTTGGACCTACTAATGCGGGAAAATCTAGTCTCTTAAATCATCTATCAAATAGAGATGTTGCAATAGTTTCAGAGATTGCAGGAACAACAAGAGATGTAATTGAAACACATCTTAATATAGATGGTTATCCCGTTATTGTTTCTGACACTGCTGGGATAAGAGAATCTAAAAACGAAATTGAAAATAAAGGTATTAAATTATCTTTAAATAGAGCGGAAGAAGCCGATTTAAAGTTGGTAGTTGTTGATGCCAAAAACCTTGATTTTACTGATGTTTTGAAGAGTTTGTTAGATGAAAATGCAATTTTAGTAATAAATAAATCTGATCTTTTAGAGGGTGATATCGATCCAGAAATAAAAAAATTAGATCATGCATTAATTTCAATTAAAAAAAATTTAAATATTGATGAATTAATTTTAAAAATAAAAAATAATTTAAAAAATAAATTTATAACAAGTGGTGATATTTTAATTACAAGAGAACGACACAGACAACATCTTGAACAATGTTTAGGCCATCTCAAAAATTTTAATAAAAAAAATGAAGTTGAAGATTTTGATAAAGCTGCAGAAGATTTAAGGTTAGCTACTAGACATCTTGGTATGATTGTTGGAAAAGTAGATGTTGAAGAGATATTAGGTAGTATTTTCAACGATTTTTGTATAGGCAAATAATAGCCTGTTTTCCTTGATTTTAAGCCCTTTTTTACCAAAAAAGTTGATAATTTGGGTCTATTCAAGCAAATCTATACGTATCTTGTAAATATTATAATCAGTTATAAATTCAGATTATGAAAAATGATTTATCATTCGATATCGTAGTAATAGGTGGTGGCCATGCAGGATGTGAGGCAGCTGCAGCTTCTGCACGACTAGGAGTCAACACTGCTCTCTTCACCCACAAGAAAGAAACTATTGGAGAGATGTCTTGTAACCCAGCAATTGGTGGTTTGGGTAAAGGACATTTAGTACGAGAGATAGATGCCCTTGATGGTGTTATGGGCGAGGTTGCAGATAAATCAGGGATACAATTTAGATTATTAAATAGAAGTAGAGGTCCAGCAGTAAGAGGACCTAGAACTCAATCTGATAGATCATTATATCGTAAATATATGCAAGAAAAACTTGCAAACTATTGTAATTTAAGCATTTTTTCTGATCCTGTAATAAAGTTTATTTTTGATAAAAATACAATAAATGGATTTTATACTAAAGAAGGTAAAAAAGTTTTATGTTCTAAGCTAATACTAACAACGGGCACATTTTTAAATGGTTTGATACATATAGGTGATGAAAGAACACCTGCTGGAAGGTATGACGAGAAACCTTCAACAGGATTAAGCGAACAATTAGAAAAATACAGTTTTAAAATAGGAAGATTAAAAACAGGAACCCCTCCCCGACTTGACTCAAGAACAATTAATTATGAAAATTTAGAAGAACAGTTTGCAGATGATGATCCTTATTTCTTTTCTTTCTTAACTAAAAAAAATATTAACAAGCAAGTTACATGTCGTATGACTTATACTAACGATAAGGTTCATAAAATTATTGAAAAAAATTTATCTAAAAGTGCTATGTACTCTG
Organism: Candidatus Pelagibacter sp.; assembly: GCA_028097785.1. Next base: position 6,037 of record JAOHFB010000022.1, read on the forward strand.
GTAGCATACAAGGAGTTGGACCTAGATACTGCCCATCTATAGAAGATAAAATAGTAAAATTTGCCGATAAGAGTAGACATCAGATATTTTTAGAGCCAGAAGGGCTTAATGATCACACAATTTACCCAAATGGCATCTCTACATCACTTCCAGCTGATGTACAACAAGAAATATGTAATAATATCAATGGTTTAGAAAATGTATCTGTTATAAGACCAGGATATGCCATAGAATATGACTATATAGATCCAAGAGAACTGTTTTTAACGCTTGAGACAAAGAAAATTAGTAATCTTTACCTTGCAGGTCAGATTAATGGAACAACAGGTTACGAAGAAGCGGCAGCCCAGGGTCTTATAGCTGGGATAAATGCTGCACTATCTTTTAAAAAATCTGAACCTTTTATTCTTGATAGATCTGATGCTTATATAGGAGTAATGATAGATGATTTAGTGACCAAAGGTGTGGCTGAACCATACAGAATGTTTACATCAAGAGCTGAATATAGACTAAGCCTGAGATCTGATAATGCTGATCAAAGATTAACAAAAAAAGGAATAAAAATTGGATTAATTGGTGATGTAAGAAAGGTTCTTTATCTTGATAAATTGGACAAAATTAATCAAATTAATGTAAAAATGGGTCAATCAACTATATCACCCAATAAAGCCGTCGAATTTGGTATAAAAATAGCAAAAGACGGTGTTTTAAGATCCTCTAATGAAATATTAACTCAAAAAGGAGTTGATATGAATAAAATTAGAGAAATATGGACTCATATACCTTTTTTTAGCAGAGAAATAGATGAGCAGGTTGAAATTAATGCTCATTATAGAGGTTATTTGAAGAAGCAAAAAGCAGATATTTTAGCCTTTAAAAGAGATGAAAACCTTATAATACCTGATAAAATCAATTATGATGGCCTTTCAGGATTGTCCAATGAGGTAAAAGCTAAATTCAAGGAAATAAAACCTAAAACAATGGGACAAGCACTAAGAATTGACGGGATTACCCCAGCAGCCGTATATATTTTGTTGTCACATGTTAAAAGAAAGTCTATTAAGCATATAGCTTAATGGATCAAGAAATTTTAAAATCATACTCTAAACTTAAAGGCTTAAATGTTTCACGTGAAACATTTTTAGACTTTGAAAACTACATATCGATGATTATTGAAAAAAATGAAAAAATTAACATAATTAGCCAAAATACATCATCAAAAAAGTCTATAATTGAGCGACATATTATTGATTCTGCGCAAATAATTGATTTTGTTGACTTTAATTGCAATACAATCACAGATTTAGGATCTGGAGCTGGTTTACCAGGAATTGTAGTAGCAATTATACTCAAAAATATGAAAAGTAATATGGACGTGCATCTCTATGAAAAAAGCTACCATAAAAGCCGTTTTTTAAAAGAAGTTTCAGAAAAACTAAATTTAAATACAAAAGTTTTTCAAAAAAACATTTTTGAAATCAAAAATTTAGAAACAGGAACGGTTATGTCAAGAGCGTTCAAGCCAATGCCAGTGGTTTTAGATTTAGTTTATGAAAATTTTTCCAAATATAAAAATTTAATTTTTTTTATGGGCAAGAGTGGAAAAAAAATATTTGAAAAATCCAAAGATGATTGGAGTTTAGAGTACATAGAAAAAAAAAGTTTAACCAATGATAATTCATTTGTATTAAACATAAAAAAAATTAGTAAGAAAAATAAAAAAAGATATAAAAAAAACTAGATGCAAATTATTTCAGTAATAAATCAAAAGGGTGGGGTAGGAAAAACTACAACCGTTATAAATTTAGCTGCTGGATTAACTCAACTTAATAAAAAAATTTTAGTAATTGATTTAGATCCTCAAGGGAATGCAACAACAGGTCTTGGATTATCTAATATAGATAACTCAAGTGACACAATTTATGGTGTACTGAATGGAACTAGAGAGATTAACGAAATAATCAAGAAGACACAGTTTGAAAATTTAGATATTATTACTTCTAATGTAGATTTATCAGGACTTGAGGTAGAAACAGCTGATGATAGTAATAGAGCCTTTATATTAAAGGCTAAATTAAGCGCTTATTTAAACAATTCTAGAGGATTATACGATTATGTACTGATTGATTGTCCACCTTCCTTAAGTCTTCTTACGGTTATGGCACTTGTCTGTTCAAACTCACTTTTGGTACCTTTGCAAACCGAATTCTTTGCTCTTGAAGGGCTAACCCAGCTCATGAAAACTATTGAGAGGATAAAAGTAAGTTTAAACCCTGATTTAAAAATTAGAGGGATCCTTTTAACGATGTATGACAAAAGAAATAAGCTTTCTTCACAAGTTGAAAAAGAAGCTAGAGATTATTTTAATGAAAAAGTTTACTCAACAGTAATTCCTAGGAATGTGAGATTGTCAGAGGCACCTTCTCATGGAATGCCAGTTTTAATTTATGACAAATCCTGTCCAGGAAGTAAATCTTATTTTAGTTTTACAGACGAATTTATAAATCAAGAGTCAACAATTGGGAGTGCTGCTTAATGGATAAAATTAAAAAAGGGTTAGGTAGGGGTTTGTCATCACTAATTGGTGAAACCAAAGTCGAGGTTCAAAAAAATCAACTACCAGTGAGTGACTTAATTCCAAACAAATACCAACCAAGAAAAAATTTTGATGATGCAAACTTAGAGGATTTAACAAATTCTATAAAAGAAAGAGGAATAATACAGCCTATCATAGTCAGAAAATCAGATAATGAAAATTCAAAATTTGAAATCATTGCAGGTGAGAGAAGATGGTTAGCTGCACAACGAGCAGGGATCCACACTGTTCCAGTGGTGATCACAGATGTAGATGATTTAAAATCTTTAGAATTTGCAATAGTCGAAAATGTTCAAAGGCATGATTTAAATCCGCTGGAGGAAGCACAAGGTTATAAAAGATTGATAGATGAATTTTCTTATGATCAAGAAAAGGTTTCAAAATTTATTGGTAAAAGCAGAAGCTATATAACGAATTCGTTAAGAATACTTACTTTACCTGAAGAAGTTATAAAATTAATAGAGTTAAATAAGTTGTCAACAGGACACGCTAAGATTTTAGTAGGTCTGGATAATGCAAGTTTTGTTGCTAATAAAATTGTAGAGAATAAACTTTCAGTAAGACAAGCTGAAAATTTTGTTCAATTATTTAAAAAGAAAAGACAAAAAACAAAGATCACAAAAGATACTAACATTATAGCTCTTGAACTTTCGGTATCAAATAAAATAGGATTAAATGTGGAAATACAAAACAATAAAAGAAATAAAGGAAAAATTTCTTTTGAATACAAAGACCTTGATCAGTTAAATAAAATTATTGATATAATTAAATCTAATTATTAGTGGTTGAAGAAGACTGAAATAAAATAAAATCTGTAATTAAATTAATTGAATTATTTATATTTTTTTTTATTTGTAATTCAGCTTCACTTAGTGAATAGATTAATTGTTTAATGTTTTTAGAGCTCCATTTTAAAATCTGCTGTTTTGTTATTTCTTTTTCTTTCCAAAAAATTGGCGGTTTAGCTAATGAGATGGTCAAATCGATATTTTTGTTAGTTTCAAATGCTTCAGATAAAGCTAGTAATTTTTTTGATTTGATTAAAAAAGATCTAACAATCATAATACAGTCTTCATTGCTAAAATTATTTTCATTTAAAATATTTATTATTTTCTTTTTGTTCTGAGCAAGGCAATTATCAATAAGTTCAGATATACTGTGGTTTTCACTTAAATTAATTAATTTTGATATACTATTACTATTAATTTGTTTTCCATTTTTGGTAAACAGTTCAATTTTTTGAAGCTCATTTATAAGTGTTTCTCTGTCTCCACTACATTTATTTACTATTAAGTTTATATTTGATGATGAAATTGAAATTTTTTTTTCTTTTAAAAAATTATAAGCTAATTTAGATAATGTTTGATCATTATCAGGATAAAAGGGAACACAAATTAATTCTTTATTTTTTTCAAAAAAAGATCTTAATTTTGATTTTTTTTCTAAAATCTCTGAATTTAAAATAATTGTAGTATCCTCCAGGTTTTTTTGTTGTAAGTTTTCGATTATTTTTAAAATTTTGTCAGTAGCTCTTTTGA
>JAOHFB010000023.1 GCA_028097785.1 Candidatus Pelagibacter sp.
GAGAGATTTTATAACAAACTCCTCGTGTGGAGTTTGTGGTAAATCTTCACTAGATGCATTGGAAATTATAAAACAAAACAAGACAAATCCGGATCAACCTAAAATATCTAAAGAAGTTATAATAAAAGCCCCTACTATACTTCGTGAAAATCAATCAGAATTTAGTAAAACTGGAGGTATTCATGCAAGTGGTCTGTTTAATAGCAACGGTGATTTGATTTCTGTTAAAGAGGATGTGGGTCGTCACAATGCTTTAGATAAAATTATCGGCTATACTTTATTTAATGGACAAATTAATCCCTTAACACAATTCATAACTTGCTCTGGAAGGCTAAATTTTGAACTTGTTCAAAAGGTATTAATGACTGATATTGGAATAATGATAGGTGTTGGTGCGCCAACTAGTCTTGCTATTGATTTAGCGAATAAATTTGACATTACCCTAATAGGTTTCGTAAAGAGAGATAGTTTTAACATTTACACAAATAACAAAAAAGTTATTGTGGGCTAATTAAAAAAAAGGGTAATTGTGTCAAAAAACATTAGTAATTTATCAGGAAGAATTGGCTTAAAAGATAATCTTTTTAAGCAAATCTCAGAAAACACATTAAGTGACACCCCAAAAGATATTAAAGAAATAGCCAAAGAGCATAACTTAGGAGTTTCAACTCTTCATGGTGCTGAGAGTTTCTACGAATTTTTAAGACCTTCACACAGAGAAAAAAAAGCATTTGTTTGTAATGGAAGCGCTTGCATGTGTGCAGGCACTCAAGAAAAATTAAAAGACACTTTAAAAGAAAAATTAGGTGACGATAAAGTTGGAGAAATGTTTTGCCTAGGACATTGCTATGAAAATAATGCTTTTCATTATGATGGTGAAAACTATGCAGGAAAAGACATAGAAAAAATTGACCAAATTTTAAAAGGTGAAGAAATTAAACAGGATAAATTTTTTTCAAAAAGTTATGCAACAACAAGTTTTTTAATGGATGATAAATTATCGTCTACTGATCAATTTAAAGATCAATTAAATAAATTTCTAAAAATAGATAAACAAGAGATTATTAAATCTCTATTAGACTCTAATCTCACAGGAAGAGGTGGTGCAGGATTTCCAACAGGAATGAAATGGGATTTTTGTAGTAAAGCAAAAGGAGATAAGAAATATGTTCTATGTAATGCGGATGAAGGTGATTCAGGTGCATTTTCAGATAGATACTTATTAGAAGATCAGCCACTGAAGGTTATCTTTGGAATGGTCCTTTGTGGAATGGTAATTGGAAGTGATGAAGGTGTCTTATATATAAGAGGAGAGTATCCAAAATCTATAGAAGCTATCAACGGCTGTATCAATGAGTTAAAAAAATTAAATTTATTAGGTGATAATATTCTAGGAACTGATTTTTCTTTTGATTTAGGTATTTGTATAGGACAAGGCGCCTATATTTGTGGAGAAGAAACTGCTTTGATTGCATCAATAGAAGGAAGACGTGCCGAAGTGGATGTAAGACCTCCTTTTCCAGTTACTGAAGGTTTGTATAAAAAACCAACAGTAGTTAATAACGTTGAAACTTTAGCTGCTGCAACTGGTATTTTAATTAATGGTCCAGAAAAATTTTCATCTATAGGAAATAAAAAATCTGCAGGAACTAAACTTGTTTGCCTTGATAGTTTTTTTAATAATCCAGGTGTTTATGAAATTGATATGGGAACACCAATGAAAAAAATATTTAATGAAATTGGTGGTGGATACAAAGAACCTGTTAAAGCATTTCAAATTGGTGGTCCTTTAGGTGGTGTTGTTCCTTTAAATGAAATAGAAAATTTAAACTTAGACTTTCAAGAGTTTACTTCAAAAGGTTTTATGTTGGGACACGCTAGTGTCGTTAGTATTCCAAAAGATTTTTCAATGGCCGAATATATTCGTCATTTATTTGAATTCTCAGCTGAAGAATCGTGTGGTAAATGCTTTCCTGGAAGACTGGGATCTTATAGAGGTAAAGAAATGTTTGACCAAGCTAAGAAGGGAACTGCTAAAATACCCCTTAAATTACTTAATGAATTGCTTGTTACAATGCAAAAAGGTTGTTTATGTGCTCTTTGTGGAGCCATACCTACTCCAATTATGAATATTCTTAAGTACTTTGGAGAAGAAATGAAAAATGATATGGTAAAAGATAATTAATGAGTTCTGAAAAAAGAAAAATAGCTTATATCGATGGAAAACCGTATGAAATCGGTGCAAACCACACATCTATATTAAAATTTGTTAAAAGTTATGTTGGAGAAAAAAAAGTTCCAACTCTTTGTGATGATCCAAATTTGGCTCCTTATGGTGCTTGTAGAGTTTGTTCGGTTGAAGTTGCTTTAGAAAAAGATGGCCCAACAAGAATGGTTGCCTCTTGTCATACTCCAGTAGCTGAAAACCAACATATCTTTACATCCAATGAAGCAATAACAAGTCTTAGAAAAAATATTGTAGAACTTGTTTTAACTGATCATCCAATGGAATGTGATAGTTGTGAAGTTAATAATAACTGTGAACTTCAAACTGTTGCTAATGATTTGGGAATCTCAGACCACAGATATAATAGTCCTAAACAACACAAGGGAATTCCAAGAGATACTTCCCATGACTACATGAGAATGAATTTAGATAACTGTATCAACTGTGGAAGATGTGTTAGAGCTTGTGATGAAATTCAAGGTTCTTTTGTTCTAACAATGAGTGGCAGAGGTTTTGAGTCAAGAATTACTACAGATAACGATATGATGTTTGGGGATAGTTCTTGTGTATCTTGTGGGGCTTGTGCACACACTTGTCCAACCGATGCTATATCAGATGTCTTTCAATCAAAATCAGCTGCTGTAGATAAAAAAGTTAGGACTACATGTTCTTATTGTGGAGTTGGATGTAACTTAGAAGCATCAATTAAAGATGAAAAAGTTGTAGCAATTGATACTCCAAAAGAAACTGAAGTAAATGCTGGGCATACTTGTATTAAAGGAAGATATGCATTTAGTTTTTACGACCATCCTGACAGATTAAAAACTCCTTTGATAAAACGAAATGGAAAATTTGAAGAAGCTTCTTGGGACGAAGCGTATGATTTTATCAAAAAAGAAATGAATAGAATTGTTAAAGATAATGGTCCTGATGCATTTGCAGGTATTTCATCAGCAAGATGTACTAATGAAGAAAACTATGTATTTCAAAAAATGATCAGAGCTGCTGTTGGAACTAACAGTGTAGATTGTTGTGCTAGGATTTGTCACTCACCAACAGCTTGGGGAATGCAACAAACTTTTGGAACAGGTGCTGCAACTAATTCTACTGAAGATATATATCATGCAGATTGTTTTATAGTTATTGGAGCAAATCCAACTAACGCTCACCCTGTAACTGGAGCAAAAATAAAACAACAAGTGATGAAGGGGAAAAAATTAATTGTGCTTGACCCAGTAACTACTGAATTAGCTAAACTTGCAGATTATCATATTAAACTAAGACCTGGAACTAACGTTGCTGTTCTTAATATGATGTTGCACTTTATTATAAAATCAAAGCTCTATAATGCTGATTTTGTGAGAGATAGAACTGAGGGATTTGACAATTTCCTTAAGGAAATTGAAAGACAAGATATTGATCATTTAGCAAAAGTTGCAGGCGTTGATAAACAATTGGTTAAGGAAGCAGCTATAGCTTACGCAACAGCTAAAAATTCAATGGAATTTCACGGTTTAGGAGTTACTGAACAAGAACAAGGATCAAAAACAGTAATGTTAATTGCAGATCTTGCAATGATTACTGGAAATATTGGCAGAAAAGGTGTTGGAGTAAACCCACTTAGAGGACAGAACAATGTTCAAGGAGCAGCTGATATGGGATGCCAACCACATCAAGGTGCAGGCTACTTCGAAGTTGCTGATGAGAAAAATCAAAAATTCTATACAGAAAAATATGGTGTAACACACCCAACTAAACCAGGATTAAAAATTCCACAAATGTTTGAAGCAGCAATTGATAAAGAATTAAAAGGACTATGGATCATCGGTGAAGATATAGTTCAAACAGATCCTAACAGTGCTCATGTTGTTGAAGCAATGAATTCATTAGAACTTTTAGTAGTTCAAGAAATATTTATGAGTGAAACAGCTAAACTTGCTACTGTAGTTTTACCAGGAACAACTTTCCTAGAAAAAGATGGTACATTCACAAATACAGAGAGAAGAATTCAAAGAGTAAACAGAGCTGTTCCGCCGTTACCAGGTACAAAACCAGATGGAGTTATTGTAACTGATATGATGCAAAAACTTGGATTTGATCAACCTACTTATGATGCAGATCAAGTGTTAAAAGAAATTGCAGATGTTGTTCCATTCTTTAAAGGAGTGACCAGGGAAAGACTTGGAAAACTTGGATTACAATGGCCAGTTCAAGAAGATGGAACAGATACACAAATACTTCATACAGAAACGTTTAAACTAGGAAAAGGAAGACTTAAGAATTTTGACTGGAAAGAGTCTACTGAAATAGAAACTAATAAAAAAGATTATCCACTAATATTAACAACTAGTAGAGTGTTGCAGCACTATAATGCAGCAACTATGACAAGAAGAACTAAAAATATTAACATTGTAGATGAAGATGTGCTTTTAATACATCCTAAGGATGCTGCTAATAGAGATTTAAATACAGGTGATATCGGTAGACTTTATTCTGGCAGAGGTGAAGTTGCTTTAAAAGTAGAAGTTACTGATAAAGTTAAGGAAGGAATTGTTTTCACAACGTTCCACTTCCCAGAACATATGGTAAATATGGTTACCGGCCATGGTAAAGATGAAGAAACTATGTGTGCTGAATACAAGGTTTCATCAGTAGAAGTTCAAAAAATTTCAAACCAGTTCAAAACAGAAGTTAAAGCAAAAGAAAATCAAGCTGAAGTAAATTAATTAAAATGACCATTGGTTGGCATTTTGATAACACCTATTCAAAACTATCTAAAACCTTTATAGAAGATATTAAGCCTACACCAGTTCATGATCCAGAATTAGTGATTTTAAATGATCAATTGGCAAAAGAATTAAATTTAGATTTTTCAAAGACAAAAGAAAAAGATTTGTCTTTGTTGTTTTCTGGAAACTCTTTACCAAATGGGAGTAACACAATTGCTCAAGCTTACGCCGGTCATCAATTTGGCCATTTTACTATGTTGGGTGATGGAAGAGCTGTTCTATTGGGCGAACATATAGCTAATAAAAACAACCGTTTTGATATTCAATTTAAGGGTTCGGGAAGAACTTCATTTTCAAGAGGTGGGGATGGACGTGCTGCGTTAGGGCCAATGCTTAGAGAATATATTATCAGTGAAGCTATTAACACTTTAAATATTCCAACAACTAGAAGTCTTGCTGTAGTTAAAACAGGTGAAAAAGTTGTAAGAGAAAATTTATTAGAAGGAGCTATTTTAACAAGAGTTGCTTCAAGCCACTTACGTGTGGGTACTTTTCAATACATAGCAGCTAGACAAAATATTGAAGATCTTAACACACTGGTCGATTACACTATTGAAAGACATTATCCTCAAATTAAATCTTCGAAAACAAAAGCTTTAGATTTATTAAACTTAGTAATGGAAAAGCAATGTCTGTTAGTAGTTGATTGGATGCGCGTAGGTTTTATTCATGGAGTAATGAATACAGATAATATGACAATATCTGGAGAAACTATCGATTACGGTCCATGTGCCTTTATGGATCAATATCACCCCAAAACAGTTTTTAGTTCTATAGATAAATTTGGTAGATACGCATATTCTAACCAACCTCCTATAACTAAATGGAATTTAGCTAGATTTGCTGAATGTCTCATTCCACTTATTGACGAAAATGAAGAGGCTGCAATTAAAATTGCAACTGATGTAATTGACAACTTTCAAAATATTTATGAAAAAAAATGGTTAAATATGATGAGAGATAAACTAGGCTTATTCGGTGAAGATAAAAACGATAGAAAGTTAATTGATGATTTACTTAATTGGATGGAAAAACATAAAATTGATTATACAAATACTTTTTGCCATTTAATGGAAATCAAAATTGATGATAACACCTATAAAGAAGAAGCTTTTATAACATGGTTTGAAAAATGGAAAAAAAGATCTAAATTAAATAACTCATCTAAAGAAAAACAAATTGAATTAATGAAAAAAAATAATCCTATTGTTATTCCAAGAAACCATAAAGTAGAGGAAGCTTTATCAGAAGCATATAATGGTAACTTGGAAAAAATGAATAAACTTAATAATATATTGAAAAATCCTTATTCTAATCAAAAAGATATTACTGAATATCAAGTTCCTGCTCCAACGACTGATGAAAAGTATCAAACTTTCTGTGGTACTTAAATTTATAATACGTAAGGTTCAGGTCTAGCGCTGTTACCTAACACTCTTTCAACTGCAAACTCACTAATATCAATAGTTTGATAAGATCCAGTTGTAATAAGTTCTGTTAATGCTCTTCCAATTCCTGGTGCTTGCATCAATCCTCTTCCAGTAAATCCAGAAGCCATATAAACGTTTTCATATTTAGGATGTTTGCCAACAACAGCATTATTGTCTAATTTATTACAATCATAATATCCTGCCCATCCACCTGTTAACTTTAATTCTTCAAAAGCGGGTATTCGTTTTGCAAGTGCAGGCCAAACTAATTCCTCAAAATCATTCCATGCTGGTTCTAAATCATCAGCGTCAAATACAGAAAGTGGTGAACCAGCCAAGTACTCCCCGCCCTCTGGTCGCCAATAAACTCCGGTTGTTAAATCACCTGTTAAAGGCATTTCCTTAATGTAAGTTGGGCATTTTACCCTGAAAACTGTGTGTTTTTGAGGAACAACTGGAATATCTTCTAGTAACTCTTTTGTCCAACAACCAGCTGCTGAAACAATTGTTTTGGCGTTAATTTCAGAAATATTTTTAACATCACCTTTGATAAATTCAGCACCAAGCTCAATAGCTTTACTTTTAAGAGCACTATGGAACATAAAGGGATCAATCCAACCTTCGCTTTGATTATCAGTATAAGTTGCTGTTTCAATTCCTTCATTATTAACATAAGGAAATACTTTTGATAATTCTGATCCTTTAATATTTTTTGTACCCGCATCACATTCTTTGTGATTTTCTAAAGCGCGGTATTGTTCTTCAGCATGCTCAGGACCAAACATTAAAAGATATCCATTAGTCACCATGCTTGCAGTAGGATTTGGGTTTTTTTGAGTTTTTAGTAATTCAGGAATTTGATAAATAAATTCTCTAGCAAACTTTCCTAATAAAATATTTTCTCTTTGAAAAAATTGTCTTCTAAAACCACCTAAGGATAAAGGGAAAGAGGCTGTTTTGTATGTTGGGTCTCTTTCTATAACTTTTACTTTTCTGCCTTCTTTAGATAAAAAATAAGCAGTAGCTGCTCCTATGATACCACCACCAATTACTACAACATCATCCATATTTAATTTAATATAATCAAACTACTGTTAAGAATTAGTGCAAAGCAACACCAAAGTAAATATGGAATCATTAAATATGCACTGACTTTCTTGACGCGTCTAAATTTTAAAATAAGGTTGATAATAAAAGCTATTAATATGATTAACACAACTAAAGCTAAAAGCATGTTGTGAAATACAAAAAAAGTAATACTCCAAGTTGTATTAAAAACTAAGTGTATAAAGTAAATATAAACCGTATTCATTTCTTTATTTTTTGAGTGCCAATAAAGCCATATAGAAATAGCCATCATTAAATACAAAATAGTCCACACCGGACCAAACACCCAATCTGGTGGATTAAATATTGGTTTATTCAATAATGAATACCAAGGCTCTTTAAAATTAATGGTAGCTAAACCGCCAACTAAAGAAGCCGAAAAAGTAATGATTAGAAACAATATAAATGTTAAGAGTTTATTTTTAATCATGCTATTAATACATATCAAAAAATGAGCAAAAAAACTATTTGGATAACTGGCGGAAGCACTGGGATTGGCAAAGCTTTAGCAATTAAATTTGCAAGCAAAGGATGGAATGTAGCTGTTTCTGCAAGAAGAGTAGAATTATTAAATGAGCTTTCAAATACATATGAAAATATTTCTGCGTTTCCACTTGATGTAACAGATAAACTAAAATGTGAAGAAGTATTTAATCAAATTAAAAATAAATTTCAGAATATAGATATTTGTTTTTTTTCAACTGGCACTTGGAATCCTAAAAAAGAAAAAGATATCGATATAGAGCAAATAGAGGATGTATTTAAAATAAATTTTTTTGGGACTGTTAATAGTATTAAAGCTGTTGAGAAATATTTCAGAGATAAAAAAGATGGTATTATTACTATAGTTTCATCTATCGCAGGATATAGAGGATTGCCTAATTCAACAGGTTATGGACCTTCTAAGTCAGCGCTAAATAATTTAGCTGAAAGTTTGTATTTTGATTTTAAAAGAGACAATGTCCGTGTTTGTTTAGTGTCACCAGGATTTATTAAAACACCTATGACAGATAAAAATGATTTTAAAATGCCATTTTTAAAAACACCAGAATATGCCGCTGATCAAATTTATGAAGGGTTAATTAATAAAAATATATTTGAAATACATTTTCCTAAAGCATTAACAATCACATTAAAAATTTTAAGTTTTTTACCGAGTAAAATTTATTTTGGTTTAGTTGGCAGACTAACGAAATATCAGAAAAAATAATTAATCTTTTACAAATACAACAGTTAATTCAGCTACTTTAAATCCAAATTTTGTCATAGTAGCTCTATTAATTGCAACTCGGTCATCTTGTTTAAAAATCCAATCATCGAATGTAATTTTCATCTCCTTACCTTTTACAGGTACTAATAAAACATATTCAAATTTAAAAGCTGGTCCATAAGAGTAACCTTTTGCTTTTCCCACAACATCACCTGCGGTACCTTCATAATTATTTTCATCTATTTTATTTATAATCCATTCTCTATCTTGAACTTCTCCATCATCCCAATTAAATTTTTCTTTAAGAATTAATTGTTTTCCATCCCAAGTTCCATTTAAATCAGCAGAAAATTGTCGTGTAACTTTTCCAGATCTATTTTGTAATACCCCCCAAGCTTTTACATTTCCTGTCATATATTCTTCAATGACTAGTCTTGGTTCTTTGTTTTTAAAATCTTCAGGTTTCATAGCACTATTATTTGAACAACTTGTAATTAAGAATATTGAAATTATCAATAAAATTGATCTAAATATATTTTTATGACGCATTAGTGTCTCCAGTGTATGTTATTTGTTTTGAAGTGAGAATTGAATTAAGTCAATATTTTTTGATTTAAACCCTGCTTCACAATATGAGAGATAAAATTCCCACATTCTTTTAAAGGTTAAATCAAAACCTTGATCTTTAATTAAACTCCATTTTTTGTTAAATTCATCTCTCCAAATCGAAAGTGTATCTGCATAATGGTCAGCATATGAAATGTATGAATTAACACTAAGTCCATTCTTAGATACAAGTTTATTTATAGTGTTCTTATTTGGTAAAAAACCACCTGGGAAAATATACTTTTGGATGAAATCTTGTTTGTTTTTGTATCTATCATAGAGACTATCATCAATTGTTATTGCTTGTATTGCTGCTTTGCCACCATCAGACAAATTGTCTTTTATAGTTTTAAAATAACTCTCTAAATAATTTTGACCTACTGCTTCGATCATTTCAATTGATGCAATCGAGTTATATTTACTGTTTAAATCTCTATAATCTTTAATTTCAATGTTTACTTTTTCATTAAGTCCGCAATTATGAATTCTCTCTTTAGCATACTCAAATTGTTTCTTTGAAATAGTAATACAATCCAATTTGACATCATAGTTTTTGCCCAAATATTCAGCAAACCCGCCCCATCCACAACCTATCTCAAGAATTTTATCTCCATTGTTTGGCTGGATTAAATTAATTAATTTTTGATATTTATTGTTTTGAGCCTCTGCTAAATCTTTATTTTGCTCATCAAATATT
>JAOHFB010000024.1 GCA_028097785.1 Candidatus Pelagibacter sp.
AATATTCAAAAAGAGATTGCATAAATGAAGGAAATAGTTTTGGATACTGAGACAACTGGCATATCAATAAAAGATGGACATAGGATTGTTGAGATCGGTTGCATAGAGCTTGAAAATTTAATACCGACAAAAAATAAATTTCATTGCTATTTAAACCCTGAAAGAAAAGTTTCAGAAAAAGCCTTAGAAGTTCATGGATATACCGATGAGTTTTTAGCTACCCAAAAAAAATTTAGTGATATTGGAGAACAATTTTTAGAATTTATTAAAGACAAAAGACTGATTATTCATAATGCGGAGTTTGATTTAGGCCATTTAAATAATGAATTAGCTATATTAGGGAAAAAAAAATTAGATAACGAAATTGTTGATACTTTAATTTTGGCTAGAGATAAGTATCCAGGGTCACCTGTTAGTTTGGACGCTTTGTGTAAAAGATATAGAGTTGACAATTCAAGAAGAACGCAGCACACAGCTTTAATTGATTGTGATTTATTAGCTAAAGTTTATATCAATTTAATTGATCAAAAAGAACCAACATTAAATTTTCAAAATGAAGAAATAAAGAATAATCAAAAAAATAATACTAATATAAATTATTTTAAAAAAATTGTTCTTCCAACTACTGAAGAATTAAAAAAACATAAAGAATACTTAAAAAATAATCTTAAAAAAAATTTCTTTTAATTTAACCTTTGATTATAAAGTTGTTCAAAATCAACTTTTTTTTCAAATTTGACATCTGGGTATCCAGAGTTATGTAATAAATTTAAAAATGATTTTTCTAATTCTGGATAAATTTCAATTTGAACATCGCATAGTATTATTTTTTCAAGATCTTTTTTTTCTTTAATTTCATCATTTATTTGAACTATAGTTGAATAATTAATCTCAAAATAAGATTTTTTTTTATTTCCTTGCTTATCTTCAAATTTTAAAATTGTATTTATTTCAATCATTTTATTTTTTAATGCTTTAGAATTAATATCAATATTAAGTTGATATTTTGAAATATAATCTCTTACAAATATATAAGTTTCAATATCTGGTGTTTCGCTAGACATATCTTTTATATATTTTCCTAAAATTTTATATTTTTCTGTCATCTTCATCTTCTATATCTTCAAAGTCTCCATCAATGAAATTATTTTCTTCAACTTTTTCATCCTTGTTTTTAAATTTATTTAAAAACTTTTTTAAAAAAAAATTGCGGGTAAGGGGGAATAAAATTAGAAAACCAAAAATATCTGTAGCAAATCCTGGGATTATTAGTAGAAGAGCAGCAATTGCAATCGCAGCTCCTGAAATCATTTCACGTGTAGGTGCTTTATTTTTGCTTATTTGTGCAAATCCAGATTTTAATGTGTTTAGTCCCTCATATTTAGCATAATAGACCCCAACAATTGCAGTAGTGAATATTAATAATAACGTAGTAATAGCACCAATTTGAGAACCAATTTTTATAAAAAGAAATATTTCAATGGTTGGAATTAAAATAATTAATAAAAATATTGAGTTCATTTGTCTTCAATCTAAATTGCCGGTTGAAATTAATCAACATAGTAATTACTATAATAACAATGAATTATAGTTTTGAATATATCGATATCATTCTGCTTGCAATGATTGCTGGTTTTATTTTTTTAAGGTTAAGAGGTATTCTTGGTAAAAGGACTGGGTTTGAGGGAAAAGCTCCCACTCAATTTGATAAGATATTGAAAGAAGCAGTAGTTAAGCAAGCTAAACAAGATGTAAATGAATTTGATGAAAAGGGACAAAAAGAATTTTTAAAAGGTGCTAAAATTGCATATGAAACTATCATCACTGATTTTAGTGATAACGATAATAAAATAACAACAAGCAAGCCTCTTCTAAATCAAGAAATATACAATCAATTTAATGAAGCCTTAAAGGAGCGAAGTTCAAGAGGACATTATGCTGAAATTACTTTTATAGGAATAAATTCAGCAGTTATTAAAGAGCATAAAAAAATAGATAAAATTTTAAATGTGACTGTGGAATTTATAGCCGAGGTTATTACTTGCATAAAAGATAAAAACAAAAAAATTATATCTGGTGATCCTGAAAAAATTAAAAAAATTTATGATACCTGGATATTTTCAAGAGATACCACTTCAGCCAATCCTAATTGGCAATTAGTTCGTACTTTAACTTAATTGACGGATAGAATCTCAGACAAAGATAAAAAAGATTGGGAAGAATTTCTTTCTAGTAACGAGAAACTTCAAGACAAAGATTACAAACTTAAAAAAAAAAAACAATATAAGATAAGATCAATAGATTTACATGGGTATTCTCTCGAAGAGGCAAACGAGACTATTCAAGATTTTATTCAGAAGTCTTATGATGAAAATATAAATAAATTAATAGTTGTTACTGGAAAGGGACTTCATTCTAATAATGAAAAAGATCCATATGTTTCAAAAGATTTAAGCATTTTAAAATATTCGGTTCCTGAATATATAGAAAATAATATTGAACTTAAAAAAATAATTTTAGAGATAACTAATGCAAAAATAGAAGATGGAGGAGATGGAGCTTTTTATATTCATTTGAAAAGAAAAAAATGATTATTTGGTTGTCATCATATCCCAAAAGTGGAAATACCTTGCTAAGGTCTATGATCTCAGCGTATTTTTTTACCCAAGATGGTAATTTTAATTTTAAAACTCTTAATAATATAAATCAATTTCCAGATTTTAAACTTTTTGAAAATTATGGAATAAATACTTCTGACCATATGGAAATTGTTAAAAATTATATTAATGTCCAAAGACAAATTAATACAAAAGATAAAAATGCAATTAGATTTATCAAAACTCACAGTGGTTTACGAAGTATCAATGGTTATCCATTTACTGATCTAAATAACTCTTTAGGTGCAATTTACATAGTGCGTGATCCAAGAAAGGTTGTTAAATCATATGCCAACCATAACCAGATGTCCCTAGAAAGAGCTTCAGTAAGAATGCTTGAAGATAAAGCAACACTTGGAGGTGTAAAGAACCCAATTAATGAAGCTGATAAAATATTAACACATATGGGTTCCTGGTCATCTAATTATGAGTCTTGGAAAGTATTTAAAAAATATAATCGTTATTTGCTTATTAAATACGAGGATATGACAGAGGACAAAGAAAAGACTTTTATTACCATTCTTAAATTTATTCATAAACTAGCAGATTTAAAGTTTTCAATTGATGATAATAAATTGAAAAATATTTTAAAAACAACTTCTTTTGAATACATGCAAAAAGTAGAAAAAAATTTTGGGTTTGAAGAGTCTGTTAAAACAAAAAAAGATAGTGAAAAAAACACTTTTTTTAAATATGGACCAAATATTAATACACCAGAAAGTCTTCCAGCTGAAATAAAGAAGAAATTAGAAGTTTCTTTAAAAAAAGAAATGGAAGAATTGGGATATCTTTAATTTTAAAGAATAAATTTAGATAAATCTGTGTCTTTTACTAAACTGTCTAAATTATTATTTATATATTCTTTATTTATAATTATTTTCTCTCCGGAACGGTCGGTAGCTGTAAAACTAATATCATCTAAAATTTTCTCAATTATTGTGTGAAGTCTTCTAGCTCCAATATTTTCAACAGTTGCATTTACTTCAGAGGCAATATTTGCAATTGTGTCGATACCATCATCAGAAAATTCAAGCTCTACATTTTCAGTTTTTAATAAAGCCACATATTGTTTAATTAAACTAAAATCTGGCTCTCTTAAAATTCGTTTAAAATCTTCACTAGTTAATGCTTCTAGCTCCACTCTTATAGGTAGACGGCCTTGAAGCTCAGGAAGCAAATCAGAAGGTTTTGCGAGTTGAAATGCTCCAGATGCAATAAACAAAATGTGATCAGTTTTAATTGGACCATGTTTTGTATTAACAGTTGTGCCTTCAATTAATGGCAGTAAGTCTCTTTGAACACCTTCTCTAGAAACATCCCCTCCAACTCTATCTGTCCGTGCAGAAATTTTATCTATTTCATCTAAAAAAACTATTCCATTGTTCTCCGTTGATAACTTTGCAGCTTTAACAATTTTATCTTGTTCAATTAATTTATCTGACTCATCATTAATTAAAATTTCGTGAGACTCTTTTACAGTCATTTTCTTCTTTTTTTCTTTATTTCCCATTGATTTACCAATCATTTCACCAATGTTAATCATGCCAACATTTGCCCCAGGCATTCCAGGAATTTCAAAAGAAGTGTTATTTGATCCCGTATCGCTTACTGCAATTTCAATTTCATTATCATCTAGATCACCATTTCTTAGCCTTTTTCTAAAACTTTCTCTTGTTGCTAAACTTGCTTTTTTACCAACCAAAGCATCCAAAACTTTTTCTTCGGCAGATTTCCTTGCTTGGGCATGAACTTCTTTTCTCATTTTTACTTTTTCCATACCAATTGCAATTTCAATCAAATCTCTTACTATTTGCTCAACATCTCGTCCAACATATCCAACTTCAGTAAATCTTGTTGCTTCAACTTTAACAAATGGTGCCTCTGCTAGTTTTGATAATCTTCTTGAAATTTCAGTTTTTCCTACACCTGTTGGTCCAATCATTAAAATATTTTTTGGCAAAACCTCATTTTTCATTTCACCTTTAAGTGCTTGTCTTCGCCATCTATTTCTTAATGCTACCGCTACAGCTTTTTTAGCTTTGTTCTGACCAACTACAAATCTATCTAGTTCGGAAACTATTTCTCTAGGAGATAAAGAGCTTACTAAAGAACTTTCTTCTTTTGTATTTTTATCTTTTGGAACAAGTGGTGTTACGTTTGAGTTTTCCATTATATTTTTAGAACCTTAATATTATCGTTGGTAAAAACACAAATTTCAGAAGCTACCTTGATAGCTTTTTTTGCAATTTCTTCTGCACTTTTGTCAGTTTCCATTAAAACCTTTCCAGCAGCTAAAGCATAGTTTCCACCTGAGCCTATTCCTATTACATCACCTTCAGGTTCTAAAACGTCGCCAGTTCCAGATATAATGTAGCTGTTATCTTTGTCTCCAATAGCCATTAACGCTTCTAATCTTCTTAAATATTTATCTGTTCGCCAATCTTTGGCCAATTCAACAGCTGCTCTCGATAAATTTCCAGCATGTTTTTCTATTTTTGCTTCTAATCTTTCAAATAATGTCAGAGCATCAGCAGTTGACCCTGCAAAACCTGCTACTACATCTCTTTTTTCAATTTTTCTAATCTTTGAAGCAGTGCTTTTCACAACAGTATTTCCCATACTGACTTGTCCATCACCAGCTACTACTACTTCATTATTTTTTCTAACTAGTACTATCGTTGTCATGCTTAATAAATGGTAACTATTTTTGATACTTCAAGTGTTCATACTAATATTGATATAGGGTAATTATGTATGTATACCTTTGAAATATATGGCTAGAAAAGGAAAAGTATCCAGAAAAACTAAAGAAACAAGCATAAGTGTTGAAGTCAATATTGATGGAAAAGGAAAGTATCAAATTGATACCGGTATAGGTTTCTTAGATCATATGCTTGAGCAATTATCTAAGCATTCTCTAATAGATTTAAAAGTAAAAGCTAAAGGAGATACTCACATTGATCTTCATCACACAACAGAGGATACGGGTATTGCTATTGGCGAGGCTTTAAAAAAAGCTGCTAATAAATTTCTTGGTATTAAAAGATATGCTCATAGAGTCATTCCAATGGACGAAACGTTAACAAGAGTTGCAATAGATGTTTCAAACAGACCCTATTTAATTTGGAAAGTAAAATTAAAAGTTGAGAAACTTGGTGAGATGGACACAGAACTGTTTAAAGAATGGTTTCAAGCATTTTCTCAATCAGCAGGCATTACGATGCATGTTGAAAACATTTATGGAGATAATAGTCACCATATTATCGAGTCTTGCTATAAAGCATTAGCAAGATCATTGAGAGAAGCATTAGAGATGGATCCAAGAAGTAAAAAAAGTATTCCATCTACTAAAGGCTCATTATAAGTTTAATGAATGTCACAATTGTTGATTATAATTCAGGCAATATAAGCTCGGTGATAAACTCTTTTAGGGAGGTTGCCAAAGATAAAGTGAATATCGAGGTATCATCAGATTTAAATAAGATTAAATCATCAGATAAAGTAGTATTACCAGGCCAGGGTTCGTTCAAGAGTTGTGTCGATGCATTAAACAGTATTAATGGGTTGGTTGATACATTAAATGAATTTGCAATTAATCATAAAAAACCTCTTTTAGGAATTTGTGTTGGATTACAAATGTTTGCAGATATTGGATATGAAGAAATAGAAACTAAAGGACTGGGTTGGATTTCAGGCAAGGTATCAAAAATAGATAATAAAAATGGAAAATATAAACTTCCTCATATAGGCTGGAACCAAATTAATATTGTTAAGAATAGTAAAATTTTTAAAGATATAGAAAATAATTCTCACATGTACTTTGTACATAGCTATGAGTTTGTCCCAGAAGATAAAGACGCAATTTCAGCTACAACAGATTATTCTTCAAACATTGTTTGCTCAGTTGAGAAAGAAAATATTTTTGGAACTCAATTTCATCCTGAAAAAAGTGATAAAATTGGTCTTAAAATTATACAAAATTTTATTGAATTATAATTATGAAAAAAATTCTAAATTAGATGAAAATATTTCCAGCTATAGATATTAAAGATAAAAAGTGTGTGCGATTAGTTAAAGGAGACTTTGATAACAAAACAGAATATGAAATGTCACCTGTGGAGCAAGCAGGAAAATACAAAGATCACGGTTTTAAAAACTTACACATAGTTGATTTAGATGGAGCTTTAACTGGAGAAACGGTTAATCTCGATATTATTGAAGAAATAGTTGGTAAATATGATCTTAAAATTGAAATTGGTGGAGGTATAAGAAATTTTGAAAGTATCAAGAAATATACTGAAGCTGGTGTTGAGAAAGTAATTTTAGGAAGCGCTGCGATAAAAGATAAAAACTTTCTAAAAGAAGCTTGTGAAAAATTTCCAAATAAAATTGCATTAGGTTTAGATGCTAAAGATGGATATTTGTCTGTTTCAGGCTGGAAAGAAAATTCAAACCAATTAACTTTGGACTACCTGAAAGAAGTCAATGAATATGGTACAAGTAGATTGATTTATACTGATATTAATAGAGATGGAATGAAACAAAGCCCTAATTTTTTAGAGACATCAAACGTTGCCGATACATCTAATTGTCCAGTGATCATATCGGGAGGAGTTTCATCAATAGATGATATTAAAAAAGCTAAGGAATTAAATCATAAAAACATTGAAGGCATTATAGTTGGAAAAAGTATTTATGACGGTGATATTAAATTGGATGAATTGGTCAAGGAAGTAAATGCTTAAGAATAGAATAATACCTTGTTTAGATGTTAAAAATGGACGTGTTGTAAAAGGTATTAATTTTGTTGATTTAAAAGATGCTGGAGATCCAGTTGAGCAAGCTAAAATTTATTCTGATGGTGGTGCTGATGAAATTTGTTTTTTAGATATTACTGCATCAAATGAAAATAGAGATACTATTTATGATGTAGTAAAGAAAACTTCTAAGAAGTGTTTTGTACCTTTAACAGTTGGCGGAGGAGTTAGAAGTGTTGAAGATATTAATAAACTATTAAACTGTGGAGCAGATAAGGTATCAATTAATACAGCTGCAGTTCAAAATTCAGAAGTTGTAGCAGAAAGTTCTAAAAAATTTGGTTCGCAATGTATTGTCGTCGCAATTGATGCAAAAAAGAACAATGATAAATGGGAAATTTTTACTCATGGTGGAAGAAACAATACTGGAATTGATGCAATAGAATTTGCTAAAAAAATGCAAGATACCGGGGCAGGTGAGCTGTTAGTAACTTCAATGGATAGAGATGGCACTCAAGTTGGTTATGATATTGAATTAATGTCCAAGATATCATCTAAAGTAAACATTCCTGTGATTGCTTCTGGTGGAGTTGGAAATCTTGATCATTTAATTGACGGAATTAAATTAGGAAATGCAAGCGCAGTTTTAGCTGCATCCATATTTCATTATGGAAAACATTCAGTAAAAGAGGCTAAGGAATATCTGGATTCAAAAGGAATACCTGTTAGAATTTAATATGCTTAATACATTAGAAAATTTAATAAAGCTTGCGCGAGAAAGAAAATCAGTACCTCTAGAAGGATCCTATACAAATAAGTTGCTCTCAGATAAAGCACTTAGCAAATCAAAAGTATTAGAGGAAGTTGATGAATTAATTGAAGCTATAGAAGAAGATACAAATAAAATACATGAAGCTGCAGATGTTTTTTATCATTTATTGATGTACTTAGAGGCTAACGATATAAAAATTGAAGAAGTGATGCAGGAATTAGAAAAAAGAAAAAAATGAGTTATGATGAAAATAATATTTTTGCAAAAATATTAAGAGGAGAGATCCCTTGCAACAAAATTTATGAAGATAATCTTGTTTTATCTTTTCATGATATTAATCCACAAAAAAAAATTCATGCTTTAATCATTCCAAAAGGAAAATATGTTGATCTAGATGATTTTAGCTTAAATGCTTCTCCAGAGGAGATGGTTGCGTTGATTAAAGGTATAAATATTGTAGCAAAAAAGCTAGGTATTTCAACAGAAGCAGGCAAAGGTTATAGGGCACTCGCTAATATAAGTGATGATGGCGGTCAAGAGGTT
The DNA here is from genome assembly GCA_028097785.1 of Candidatus Pelagibacter sp. The sequence continues at coordinate 8,730 of JAOHFB010000024.1, forward strand.
CCACACTTACACTTTCATTTATTTGGAGGTGAAAAAGTTGGAAAAATGGTTGAGTGACAGAAGAAGTTCACAGAAATTATTTAGAAATAAATTCAATTCAAGATCTTAATAAGGTTATTGAGCCTGAGGAAGATTATTCTTTAAATTTATTAGACCCTATTAATTTTCAATTAAATAAATTTTTTTATAAAAATATTGGAAAAAAACATAAATGGATTGATCGATTAATTTGGACCGAAGCTCAATGGATAGATTATGTTTCTAATAAAAATGTCAAAACATATGTATTTAAATTTAAAGATAATTTAGCTGGTTTCTTTGAATTGATATCACATACTGAAAAAAAAGAAGTTGAGATTGCTTACTTTGGTTTGCTGGAAGAGTTTCAAAACAAGAAATTGGGATCATATTTATTATCTCAAGCAATTAAGAAATCATTTAAAGGAAGTATTAATAGAGTTTGGGTTCACACATGTTCACTAGATCATAAAAATGCTTTAAATAATTACATAGCCAGAGGTATGAAAATATTTAAA
>JAOHFB010000025.1 GCA_028097785.1 Candidatus Pelagibacter sp.
ATTTATTGCTATCTCTTTTAGATAACCTTTTTTTTCAAAATGATGAACTGTATTATAAACCGTAGCTAAAGATATTTTTTCATTCAAATCCTCAGAAATTTTTTTAGCCAGATCATTAATTGTAAAATGAAATGTTTTATCTCTATTAAATAGAACTTCGCAGATTTTAACCCTTTGTTTAGTTGGTCTTAATCCAGCTTCTCTTAATTTATCAATATAATTGCAGTTTTTTGTCATTTTTGTTTATAATTGTTCTAAACTGAGAACAAAATTATACTGTTTTATTATATTATATTACCATTAAATCAAGTATTAAGGGAACTCAAATTTTATGAAAAAAAACTCTTATAGCTATGATGATCTTATAACATGTGGAAATGGTGAGCTTTTTGGTCCGGGAAACGCCAAATTACCCCTTCCTCCAATGCTTATGTTTGATAGAATAACTGAGATTAACGAAAACAACGGTTCTTTTAATAAAGGCTCATTAAAAGCTGAATTAGATATTAAAGATGAACTTTGGTTTTTTGAATGTCACTTTAAAGGAGATCCAGTGATGCCAGGATGCCTAGGTCTTGATGCGATGTGGCAGTTAGTTGGGTTTTATTTGGGATGGCTTGGAAATCCAGGTAAAGGAAGAGCTCTTGGAGTTGGCACTGTAAAGTTTACTGGTGAAGTTATTAAGAGTGTCAAAAATGTAAGGTATGAAATTGATATGAAAAAAATTATGTCACCTGGAGGAACAACGGTTGGTTTGGCTAATGGGTTAGTTTTTGCAGATGATAAAAAAATATATTCAGCAGAAAGTTTAAAAGTGGGGTTATTTAAATAATGAGAAGAGTAGTAATAACAGGATTAGGAATTGTTTCTTGCTTAGGGAACAATCAAGAAGAAGTTCATCAATCATTGGTCAATTCAAAATCAGGAATTTCTTATGCTGAAGAATATAAAGAACATAATCTCAAAAGTCATGTTCATGGCAAACCAAATATAAAATTAGAAGATCATATTGATCGAAAGACAATTAGATTTATGGGCTCAGGTTCAGCTTACAATTACATTGCAATGAAAGAAGCAATTGAGGACTCTGGTTTAGAAGAAACAGAAGTAAGTAATTTTAAAACTGGAATAGTTATGGGTTCAGGAGGACCTTCAATTGAGAATGTTATTTTAGCTGCTGACAAAACTAGAGCTAAAACTCCAAAATTAATGGGACCATTCATTGTTCCAAGAACAATGGCAAGTACGGCATCTGCTACTCTTGCTGTTCCGTTTAAGATTAAAGGAACCAATTACACAATGAGTTCAGCTTGTGCAACAAGTGGACACTGCATTGGGAATTCAATGGAATTAATTCAAATGGGCAAACAGGATGTTGTGTTTGCAGGTGGAAGTGAAGAAGTTCACTGGGCAATGACTGCAATGTTTGATGCAATGACAGCTCTATCTTCAAAATATAATGATGCACCTGAGACAGCATCAAGAGCATATGATAAAACAAGAGATGGTTTTGTAATAGCTGGTGGTGCTGGAGTATTAGTGCTTGAAGAATATGAACATGCTAAAGCTAGAGGTGCTAAAATATACGCGGAATTAACTGGTTATGGAGCAACTTCAGATGGATACGATATGGTAGCTCCATCTGGTGAAGGAGCTGTAAGATGTATGCAAATGGCAATGTCGACAGCTAAAAATAAAATAGATTATATCAATACTCATGGGACTTCTACTCCTGTTGGAGATATTACAGAGTTAAATGCAGTTAAAAATACTTTTGGAGACAATATTCCAAAGATTAGTTCAACAAAATCTTTATCAGGTCATCCATTAGGTGCTGCATCTGTTCATGAGGCAATCTATTGTTTAATAATGATGAAAAATAATTTCATTGCTGGCTCTGCAAACATTAGTGAGATGGATGAAGAAGCTAAAAAATTTCCAATAGTTTCAAAAACTGAAACTGGTGCAACTTTAAACACAGTAATGTCTAATAGTTTTGGTTTCGGTGGAACTAACGCTGCTTTAATTTTTGAAAAGGTTTAAATTATGAGTTTAATGAAAGGTAAAAAAGGATTAATCATGGGAGTTGCCAATGAAAGATCTATTGCTTGGGGTATCTCACAAAAACTTGCAGAGGCTGGAGCTGAACTTGCGTTCACTTATTTAGGTGATGCTTTAAAAAAAAGAGTAATTCCTTTAGCAGAAAAATTAAATTCAAAAACTACGTTTAGCTGTGATGTTGAAAAAAAAGAGGATGTTACAAAATTATTTGAAGATGTTAAATCTCAATGGGGTGAAATTGATTTTGTAGTTCATGCTATTGCTTTTTCCGATAAGTCGGAATTATCTGGTGAATATTTAAACACAACTAGAGAAAACTTTTTAAGAAGTATGTTAATTTCATGCTTTTCATTCACAGAAGTTGCAAAAGAAGCATCTAAAGTAATGAAAGAAGGTGGAAGTTTAATCACCTTAAGCTATGAAGCAAGCAAAGCTATTCCAAATTACAATGTAATGGGTGTATGTAAGGCAGCTTTAGAGTCTAGTGTTAAGTATCTAGCAAGAGATCTGGGTGCTAAAGGCATGAGAGTTAATGCAATAAGTGCAGGACCTATTAAAACATTAGCGGCTTCTGCTATTGGAGATGCCAAGTTTTTATACAAGTGGAATGAAGACCATTCTTTCCTTAAAAGAAACGTAGATATCCATGATGTTGGAAATTCAGCATTATATCTTCTAAGTGACCTTGCAAACGGTGTTACTGGCGAAATTCACTACGTAGATGCCGGATATAATAAGGTTGGGATGCCAGATCCTAAGAATATTAGTTAAAATATAGTTAAATTTAGTTAAAAATAAAAAGGGTTTATTAGAAAAATCATATGAAAGGCTATAGATTTATCACAGACGACGATACATCAGAATTTTGTCATCGTGTGACAGAAGCCTTATCAAATGGATGGAAATTATACGGTGAACCAAAAATGACTTTTGATAAAAAAAGGGGTGTAATGCGATGTGGTCAAGCAGTCATCAAAAACTCACCTAAGAAAAAATACTCAAAAACAATTAGTTTATCCTCAATATAAAAAACCCCCAGAACTTACATCCTAGGGGTTTTGAATTTTAATTTAAGTTATTAGTTATTCAGCAGCTTGTTTCATAGAAAGTTTTACTTTACCTCTATCGAAACCAATCACTTTAACTTTTACTTCGTCACCTTCTTTGACAACGTCAGTAACTTTAGCCACTCGTTTATCTGCAAGCTCTGAGATATGAACCAGCCCATCTTGTTTTCCTAAGAAATTAACAAATGCACCAAATTCCATAATCTTCATTACTTTACCTGAATAAATTTTATTTAATTCAGCTTTTGCAGTGATGTCTTTAATCATTTGCATTGCGATGTTTCTAGACTCTTCATCAGGAGCAGCAACTGTTACTACACCTTCGTCATTTACATCAACTTTTGCACCTGATTTTTCAACGATCTCTCTAATCGTTGCTCCACCTTTTCCAATTACAGCAGCAATATCTTTTTTATCAACAGTTACTTGTTCCATTTTTGGAGTATGTTTTCCAACATCATCTCTTGAAGCTGATAATGCTTTATTCATTTCACCTAAGATATGAACTCTTCCATCTTTAGCTTGGCTTAATGCCTGCTCCATGATTTCAAATGTAATACCTGTGATTTTGATATCCATTTGAAGAGAAGTTATTCCATCTTTAGTTCCTGCAACTTTAAAGTCCATGTCTCCTAAGTGATCTTCATCACCTAAGATGTCTGATAGGACACTAAAATCATCACCTTCTTTAATTAATCCCATTGCAATACCAGCAACTGGCTCTTTAATTGGAACTCCAGCATCCATTAATGCTAGAGATGTTCCACAAACAGTAGCCATCGAAGAAGAACCGTTAGACTCTGTAATCTCTGATACTATTCTAAAAGTGTATGGAAACGCCTCTTTTGAAGGTAGTGAAGAATTAATTGCTCTCCATGCTAGTTTACCATGACCAATTTCTCGTCTTCCAGTTCCAATTCTTCCAGTTTCACCCACTGAAAAAGGAGGGAAATTGTAGTGAAGCATAAATCGTTCTCTTTGAAGACCATCTAAACTTTCAATTCTTTGCTCATCATCGGATGTACCTAAAGTAGCAACCACAATCGCTTGTGTTTCTCCTCTAGTAAACAAAGCAGAACCATGAGTTCTTGGTAAAACACCAACTTCACATTCGATAGGTCTTACATCAGATAATCCTCTACCATCAATTCTGTTTTTGTTTTTAAGAATGTCAGTTCTTACAATTTTCTTCTCTAAGTTTTTAAGCTCTGAGTTAACATCAAGATCAGAATAATTTTCATTTTCTTCAAAAAGCTTTTTAGCTTTATCCGTAATTTCTGAAATCTGATTTGATCTATCTTGCTTATCTCTTGTAGCAAAAGCCTTTGTTAAATCTGCTGTAAAAGTTTCCTCAAGTTTTTGTTTAACTTCAGATAAATCTTTTTTCTCAACAGTCCACTCAGGTTTTTTACATTCATTTGCAAGCTCTTCGATCATTTCGATTACTGGTACAAAACCTTCATGTCCAAACTTAACTGCATTTAACATTTCTTCTTCTGTTAAACCATTTGCTTCAGACTCAACCATAAGTACGGCATCTTTAGTACCCGCTACAACCAAATCTAAACTTGAATTTTCTAATTCTGCTTTTGACGGGTTTAAAATATATTTACCATCAACAAAACCTACTCTAGATGCTCCAACAGGGCCCATAAAAGGCATTCCTGAGATAGCTAACGCTGCTGAAGAAGCAGTGATTGCTAGAATATCTGGTTGGTTTTCTTTGTCATATGAAATTACTGTTGGTAATAACTGCACTTCATTTTTAAATGCGTCTGGAAACAAAGGTCTGATAGGTCTATCAATTAATCTCGAGATTAATGTTTCACTTTCAGTTGGTCTTGCTTCTCTTTTAAAATATCCACCAGGGATTTTTCCACCTGCATAATATTTTTCTTGGTAGTTAACTGATAATGGAAAATAATCCATGTCTGAATTTACTTTCTTTGCTCCTACCACTGTTGCTAAAATAACTGTTTCACCGCATGAAGCGATGATTGCTCCGTCTGCCTGTCTTGCTACTTTACCTGTTTCTAAACTTATCTTCTTTCCTGCTACTTCTATTTCCTTCTTATATACTTTAAACATTTCATTTCCATTTCGTTTCGTTCGTTTCGTTCCATTCCGTTCTATCTAGCTTGATCTTTATTTTCTTAATCCCAATTTCGACAGTACATTTTTGTAAGAATCCATTTTTGTATTCTTTAGGTATTCTAACAATTTCTTTCTTCTATTTACCGCTCTCAACAATCCAACAGATGAATGTTTATCTTTTTTGAATTGCTTAATGTGTGTAGAGAGAGTTTCAATTTTCTCTGTTAGCAAAGCTATCTGTACCTCTGAAGATCCAGTATCTTTTTCGTGCATTGCTAATTCTTGTGCCTTTTTGTTCATGCCTCTTTTTTCCTATTTATTTGTTTGTTTTATTAAGTTTTCTATTTTTTCCGCATACTCAAAAGATTCGTCTTTTCTAAAGAGTAATTTTGGTAAAAATTTCATAACCACTTTTTGTGATAAAATTTTTCTAATTAAAAATGAGTATTTTTTTAAAACTTCAATCACTTCCTCTGCATTTTTGCCACCCAATGGTAACACATATGCTTTAGCAATTTTCAAGTCTTGGCTCATTCTAACCTCAGTAACCGTTATAGTATTAGTTTCTAAATTCGGGACCTTAGCTTCATTTTTTATAAAAATCATGCTTAAAGACTGCTTGATCATTTCTCCGACCCTTAGCTGTCTTTGTGATATTGGCTTTCCAATTCTATCGCTCATTAAATCATTCTCTCAGTAGATGTTACACTAAATGCCTCTATTGTGTCGTTTTTTTGGAAATCCATGTAATCTTTTACTGTAATTCCACACTCTTGACCGTTACTAACCTGTTTTACTTGGTTTTTTTCTCTAAATAGAGTTCCAACTTTTCCTGTGTAAATGATTGCTCCGTCTCTAATTATTCTAACATCTGAAGTAGTAGTAATTTCACCTTCCATCACTTTTGACCCTGCCACTTTTCCAGCTCCTGAGACTTTAAAAATTTCTAAGATTTGAGCAGTTCCTGTAACTGTTTCTTGAATATCGGGAGATAATAATCCTGACATTTTTTGTTTTATATAATCTAAAACTTCATAAATAATATTATAGGATGAGATTTTAATTTTTTCATTTTCTGCTAATTTTTTTGCTTCCTTACTTGGCTTAACATTGAATGCAATTAAAACTGCATTTGAGGCTTTAGCTAAAGTAACATCTGTTTCAGTTACCATTCCTATATCTGCTAAAATTATTTTTGGTTTAACTTCATCGTGTTTAATCTGACCAATTGCATTCTTAATTGCTTCAGATGATCCATGTACATCAGATTTAATTATTAAATTTAATTCCTCTGCTGAATTATCTGAAAAAGCTGAGTCTTGCGTTGCAAATGTTAATGGGTTTTTGGCATCTTTACTTTCTTGAGCTCGGTTTTCACTTAAAGTTTTTGCCTCTTTTTCATTATCAACAACTATAAAATCATCTCCAGATTTTGCTGCGCCGTTAACTCCTAAAATTTCAACTGGTGCTGATGGAGGTGCTTCATTTATATTTTTTCCTTTATCATCAATTATTGCTCTAACTTTTCCCCATTTCAAACCACTTACAAAAAAGTCTCCTCTTTTTAAAGTTCCAGTAGTTACTATGATTGTTGCAACAGGTCCTCTGCCAACATCAATTTTAGATTCTAATACAATTCCTGTAGCCTTAGATTCGAAATCAGTTTTTAAATCTAATATTTCAGCTTGTAAAATAATTGCTTCAACCAATTTATCTAAATTCATTTTAGTTGTTGCTGAGATTTCAACCATTAAAGTATCACCTGATAAATCTTCAGCAATCAATTCATGCTCTAGTAATTGGTTTTTAATTTTTTGTGGATCTGCATCTGGTAAATCACATTTGTTAATAGCTACAACTATTGGAACATTTGCGGCTTTAGCGTGCTTTATAGACTCAACTGTTTGTGGTTTAACACCATCATCAGCAGCTACCACTAATACAACCACATCTGTTAATTTAGAACCTCTTGCTCTCATTTCTGTAAATGCAGCGTGACCTGGTGTGTCAATAAAAGTTAATTTATTAGATTGGCTTTCTATTTGATAAGCTCCAATGTGTTGTGTTATTCCACCAAATTCTCCAGATACAACATTTGCACTTCTTAAAACATCTAGCACTGAAGTTTTACCATGATCTACGTGACCCATTACAGTTATGATTGGTGGTCTATTTTTTAAATTTTCTACTCTTGTGGCTTTAATCTTTTGAATTATTTCTTCAGCTTTTTCTTCTCTAATTGGATTATGCCCAAACTCTTTTACTAAGTATTCAGCAGTATCAGCTGCTAATGTTTGATTGATGGTTACTGTTACGCCCATTCCAAATAAAAACTTAATAACATTACTCGATTGTTCAGCCATTCTGTTAGCAAGCTCTCTAACGGTAATAGCTTCTGGAATATTCACATCTCGTTTAACTGGTTTTAAATTTTCTTGAGCTTCTTCTTTAGTTAAATTTTTATTCTCTTTTTGCCTTGCTCTCTTAACAGAAGCTAAGCTTCTTTCTCTTGCTTCAATTTCGTCACTTAAAGCTCGAGAGACTGTTAATTTTAATTCTCTTTTTTTGGTTCCTGCTTTTAAAGTTTTTTTATCTTTATTATCATTGTCCCCTTTAAGTCTTTTTGTGGCTCTTTGCTCCGCCAACTTTCTTCGCTCAAAGTCGTTTGTTATTGGGGGTGATTTAGGTGCAAATGAGGGTTTTACAGGAGCTCCTCTATTAAATGTTGAGGTCGTTTTCGGCTTAAAGCTTCCAGGTCTAGACGATCCACCTCTGCTTGGAAATTTGCTTGGTTGTTTTTCTATTACTACAGAATTTTTTCCTTGAGTTTTTGCAAGCTCAATATTTTTGAACGATTTTTTGGCTGTGCCAGATATTGTTAATTTTGTTTTCTTTTCCATAGCTCATCACTCAATCTTTGTAGACAATATTTCTCGCAGACATAATCAGTTCATCCGCTTCTTCTTTTGATAAAGCAAAATCTTCCAGGTATCCTTGGATTTTTACTCTTTCACCTTTAACGATATCAAATCCACCTGTTAGCTCGTCTGATGCTAAATCAGCAAAATCTTCTAAAGTTAGAATTTTTTGATCACCTAAAGTCATTAACATTCCAGGCGTTAGTCCTTTTAAATTTATCAAAGCATCTTGAAGACCTAATTCTTTTATTCTTTCTGAAATATCTTCTTGATCCTTTTGATGAAATTCCTTTGCTCTTTCTATTAACGCTTTTGCAGTATCTTCTTCAATACCTTCGATTTTCATTAAACTTTCTGCAGTAGTATCTTTGATATCATCTATTGATGAAAACCCTTCAGCAACAAGTAATTGACCCAACGTTTCATCTAACTCTAAGTTTTTTACAAAATTTTCTGTTTTTTCTTTAAATTCAGATTGTCTTCTTTCTGAATCTTCTGCATCAGTCATTATATTAATTTCATAATTTAATAACTTA
>JAOHFB010000026.1 GCA_028097785.1 Candidatus Pelagibacter sp.
ATCCATTTACAACATCTATTAAATTAGAACAAACACTCTTAGATTATGGAAGAGATTTAACTCTTGAAAAAAATATTACTGCATTAGATTTAGCAAAAGCAAGATTGATTAAAAAAGAACAAGATGTTCTTCATAGCGCAATTGATGCTTACACAAACCTAATCTTAGCCAGAGAAAAACAAGATATAAATAGAAAGAATTTAAATCTCTTAAGAAGACAAGTTGAAAATGATAAAATCCGAAGAGATCGTGGACAAATTACCAATACTGATTTAGCACAATCAGAGTCTTCATTAGCAGGCGCTCAAGCACAATTTACTCAAGCAAGAAGTGATTTGTTAATTGCAAAACTAACTTATGAAAATATTATTGGAAAAATAGCTGATTCTAATCAATTAAAGAAAAATTCAAACTCAATTGTTAATATTCCAAATTCTTTAAGTGATGCAATTAATTTATCAAAACAAAATAATCCAGACATTAAAATTGCAAAATTTGATTTAGACCAATCTGAAAAAGATGTAGCTATTTCACAGTCAGATTTAAAACCATCTGCCTCATTATCTTTAGAGAGATCTTATTCAGATGATTTAAGTTCTACAATTGATCAAAGAGAAAAAGATATATTAAAAGCAACTGTGAGTTGGCCTTTCTTTACAGGTGGAAAAACACAATCAAAAATTAACAAACAATCTAATTTAACTACTCGAAAAAGATTATTATTAGATCATGTAGTTAGAACTAATGAAACAAATGTTGCAAGTGCATGGTCAAGTTTAGAGTCTTCAAAAAGTTTTTTAAATTCTGTAAAAGTACAAGTAAGAGCAGCCCAAATAGCAAATGAAGGAATTGCTGCTGAATATGAAAGAGGATCAAGAACAACACTTGACGTGATCCAGTCAAATTCTCTATTGCTTTCTGCACAATTATCTCAAGTAAATTCTGAGAGAAATTATCTTATGGCTCAATACAATTTGCTAAAAGCAGTTGGGCTTCTAAACAGCCAGTACCTAAAACTTAAGTAATTATTTGTTTTTTTAGCCCTAAAAATTAATATATTGCTAATGAGAACAAAATGTGTACATTTATTTTATGATTCGAGAGTTAAAAAAATTAAAAAAAGAGGCTAAAAATGACGAAAAGTAACCTAAAAGTAGTTAAATCTACTAAAGATCAAGAAATGGATATTAAAGAAAAGAACAAAGCGCTAGATGCAGCAATAGCTCAAATTACCGATAATTTTGGAAAAGGTTCAGTAATGAAGCTTGGACAAAGAAGAGCAATGGATATTGAGTCCATTTCTACAGGTTCTTTAAGTCTTGATTTAGCATTAGGAATAGGTGGATTGCCTAAAGGAAGAATTGTTGAAGTTTATGGACCAGAATCTTCAGGAAAAACAACATTAGCATTACAAGTTGTTGCTGAAGCTCAAAAAGCTGGTGGAATTTGTGCATTTGTGGATGCTGAGCATGCATTAGATCCAGTTTATGCAAAAAAATTAGGTGTAAATACTGAAGAATTATTAATTTCTCAACCAGATGCAGGTGAGCAAGCTTTAGAAATAGCTGATACTCTTGTTAAATCAGGATCAATATCAGTTATTGTAATTGACTCAGTTGCAGCTTTAACTCCAAAAGCTGAAATCGAAGGTGAGATGGGAGATCATCACGTTGGTCTTCAGTCTAGATTAATGAGTCAGGCTCTAAGAAAACTAACAAGTTCAATTTCAAATACAAATACAATGATGATTTTCATTAACCAAATTAGAATGAAAATTGGAGTTATGTTTGGAAGCCCTGAAACAACATCAGGTGGAAATGCATTAAAATTCTACTCTTCAGTTAGAATGGATATTAGAAGAATTGGTGCAATTAAAGATAAGGATGAAATTATTGGAAACTCAACAAGAGTTAAGGTAGTTAAAAATAAAGTAGCACCACCATTTAAAGTTGTTGAATTTGACTTAATGTATGGAAAAGGGATCAGTAAAATGGGAGAGCTCGTTGATCTAGGTTCTAAAGCAGACATTATTGAAAAATCAGGAGCTTGGTATGCTTATAAGGGTGAAAAAATAGGTCAAGGTAGAGAAAATGCCAAAACTTATCTTGCTCAAAATCCTAAAGTAGCTGCTGAAATAGAATTAGCTATTAGAGAAAAAGCTGGTGTAATTCAAAAAAAGATTGAAGGAAATCCTCTAGATCCTGAAAAAGCTGCAAAAGATCAAATAGAAGACCCAAAAGCAGAAAAGAAAGAGGAAGAAGTAGTTCCTGCTAAAAAAAATTAGTTAAAAGGTCATCTTTAATTATTAAAAGGCGCTTATATTAAGCGCCTTTTTTCCCTTACTGTTATCTAGACATAAAATAAAAAAGCTGTATTTTAAAAATATGGCTGACAAATCTTTAAATGAAATTCGAAATACATTCTTAAAATATTTTGAAAAGAATGATCATAAGATTGTAGAGTCTAGTAATTTAGTTCCAAACAACGATCCAACCTTAATGTTTGCAAATTCAGGGATGGTTCAGTTTAAAAATGTATTTACTGGTTTAGAGAAAAGAGATTATCAAAGAGCAACTACCTCACAAAAGTGTGTACGAGCAGGTGGAAAGCATAATGATTTAGAGAATGTTGGATACACACCAAGGCACCACACATTTTTTGAAATGTTGGGAAATTTTTCATTTGGAGATTATTTTAAAGAACAAGCAATCCATTATGCATGGAATTTAATCACTAAAGATTTTGGTATAGATAAAAATAGACTTTATGTAACAGTTTTTCATGAAGATGACGAAGCCTTCAATTTTTGGAAGAAAATAGCAGGTTTTAGTGATGATAGGATTATTCGAATAGCAACATCTGATAATTTTTGGTCCATGGGAGAGACAGGTCCATGTGGGCCATGCTCTGAAATCTTTTATGATCATGGAGATCAACTAGAGGGAGGATTACCAGGCACTAAAGATGAAGATGGAAATCGTTTTATTGAAATATGGAACTTAGTCTTCATGCAATTCGAACAAGTTTCTAAAGATAAAAGAATAGATCTTCCAAAACCATCTGTTGATACTGGAATGGGTCTTGAGAGAATTGCAGCACTCCTCCAAGGCACACATGATAATTATGAAACAGATCATTTTAAAAAAATAATTAGTTCAGCTTCAGACATTATTAAGATTAAACAAGACCAAACTAATCAATCAAGCTTTAGAGTTATTGCAGACCACTTAAGAGCTAGCGTGTTTTTAATTGCTGAAGGGGTTTTACCTTCTAATGAAGGAAGAGGATATGTTCTTAGAAGAATTATGAGAAGAGGAATGAGACATTCTCATTTACTTGGATCTAAGGATCCAGTTTTTTTCAATTTGTTTGATACACTTAAAAATGAAATGTCAGGAAATTATCCTGAACTAGTTAGAGCAGAGTCTTTAATTAAAGAAACTCTAAGAATGGAAGAAGAAAAGTTTTTAGTTCTTTTAGATCGAGGAATAAAAATTCTAAATGATGAAATTTCAAAAATAGATAAAGTTCTTCCTGGCGAAGTAGCATTTAAATTATATGACACGTATGGATTCCCATTAGATCTTACTGAAGATATTTTAAGAAATAAATCAATGTCCATTGATACAGAAAAATTTCAATCGTTGATGAAAGAAAGTAAAGAGCTTGCTAAAAAGAATTGGAAAGGTTCTGGGGATGCTGCGGTTGAAGATATTTGGTTTGGAATAAAAGACAAATTAGGTGCTACAGAATTTTTAGGTTATGAAAGTAATCAAGCAGAAGGGGTAGTTTTGTCACTTTTATCAAACAATAAAGAAGTAAAGGAATTAAAAGAAAACGATGAAGGTATGATTATTGTTAATCAGACACCTTTTTATGGGGGGTCAGGTGGTCAAGTAGGGGACACAGGTGAAATTATTGTAAATGATTTTAAATTTGAAGTAACCGATGTTCAAAAAAAATTAGGTGATTTATTTGTTCATTATGGAAAAGTAATTAGTGGATCAATAAAGGTGAATGATAACGTTGAACTTAAAATTGATATTAAAAGAAGAGATGACACTAGAGCATATCATTCCGCAACTCATTTACTTCACGAGTCTTTAAGAAGAGTTTTAGGAGATCATGTAACTCAAAAAGGTTCTTTAGTGGAGCCAAGTCGATTAAGATTTGATTTCAGCCACATGAAACCAATTCCAACGGAAGAAATCGATAAAATAGAAAATTTTGTTAACACAATGGTTTCTAAAAAATCAGATGTGAAGACACGTTTGATGACACCAGATGAGGCGGTTGAAAATGGTGCTTTGGCTTTGTTTGGAGAAAAATATGGTGATGAAGTTAGAGTTTTATCAATGGGAGAGGATGGAGATAAGTATTTTTCAACTGAACTTTGTGGGGGTACTCATGTTAAAAATACAGGTGATATCGGAAAATTTAAGATAATTAGCCAATCCTCAATTGCTGCAGGGGTGAGAAGAATTGAAGCTTTAAGAGATAAACAATTAGAGGATTATTTAAATAATAAAGAGAAATTATCTAATCTTTCATCAGAAAAAGATAATGAGCTTATTAAAGAATTAAGTGAGCAAATTATTAAATTAGGTGGAACACCAAATTTAGATCAATCAGATCAAAAAACATTAATTAAGAATTTATCAAAACAGTTAGAGACAATCTCAGTTAATTCAATTTTGGAAGATAAATCAAAAAATATTATTAAAGATGAAGAGATTAATGGAGTTAAACTTAGACTTCAAAAAGTTGATGGATTACCACCAAAAGAATTAAGAAAGCTTGTCGATAAAGGTAAAAAAGAATTAGGTGATGGAATTGTAATAGTGTTTGCAAGTAAAGAAGAAAAAGTTGGCATTGCAGTGGGTGTTACAGATAGTTTAACCGAAAAGTTTGATGCTGTTAAATTTGTTAAAGTAGGATCAGAAATCATTGGAGGTCAAGGTGGCGGGGGTAGAAAAGATTTTGCCCAAGCTGGTGGCCAAGATCAGTCTAAAATTGATCAAGCTTTTGAAAAACTTAAAATTTTAATTTAATTTCTTTTTAAGATTACCATCAATTTCATCTAAGAATTGATTGGTAGTTAAATACTTGCTTGATGGACCAATTAGAATAGCTAAATCTTTAGTCATTGCACCATTTTCAACACATTCGATGCAAACTTTTTCAAGTGTATTTGCAAATTCAATTAGTTCATTATTACTATCTAATTTTCCTCTGTGGGCCAATCCTCTTGTCCAAGCAAAAATAGAAGCGATAGGGTTAGTTGAAGTTTCTTTTCCTTGCTGATGCATTCTGTAATGTCTTGTAACCGTTCCATGAGCAGCTTCAGCTTCCATCACTTTTCCATCTGGTGTTAATAATGTACTTGTCATTAAACCTAATGATCCATAACCTTGTGCCATGGTATCGGATTGAACATCACCATCATAATTCTTACATGCCCAAATATATTTTCCACTCCATTTCATTGCACATGCAACCATGTCATCAATTAATCTGTGTTCATAAGTTAAGTTATTTTCATCAAAATCTTTCTTGTACTCTTTTTCAAAAATTTCTTGGAAAATGTCTTTAAATCTACCATCGTATTGTTTTAAAATTGTATTTTTTGTTGACATATAGACAGGCCATTTCTTCATTAGACCATAACTAAAACAAGATCTTGCAAAGTCTTCAATGGATTTATCTAAATTGTACATTGAAAGTGCTACTCCTGGACCTGTAAAATTAAATACTTCATATTTTATTTCATCTTTTCCGTCTTCAGATGTCCACTTAACTTCCATTTTTCCTTTACCGGGCACTTTAAAATCTGTTGCTCTATATTGATCTCCAAAGGCATGTCTTCCAATCACTACTGGATCAGTCCATGAAGGAACAAGTTTTGGAATATTTTTACATATTATTGGCTCTCTGAAAACAGTACCTCCTATGATGTTTCTTATTGTTCCATTAGGAGATCTCCACATTTTCTTTAAATCAAATTCTTCAACACGAGCTTCATCCGGAGTAATCGTTGCACATTTAATTCCAACACCGATTTTTTTAATTGCGTTTGCAGAGTCTATAGTGATTTGATCGTCTGTATTATCTCTACTTTTCATTCCTAAGTCGTAATATTCAATACCTAGATCTAGATAGGGAAGTATTAACTTGCTCTTGATAAATTCCCATATAATACGAGTCATTTCATCACCGTCTAACTCAACAACCGGGTTATTTACCTTGATTTTACTCATTTAAATAAATTTATCTTATTAATTGAATTTGACTGGTTTATATACATATTAATCAAAAATTAGCAAATAGAAGAATATGTTTAGCAAGATATTTCCACCGATACATACAGAAGGCTATAAATTTTTAGTCATAGCAGGATTTATAACTCTTGTTTTATTATTCATAAGTGGTTTTTTAGGAACGATTGGTTTGTTATTAACTGTTTGGGTTTACTATTTTTTTAGAGATCCAGAACGAGTTATAATTGAAGATGATAATTATTTAGTTAGCCCTGCAGATGGTGAAGTAATAAAAGTTGAAGACGTAGATGGACCAAAAGAAGTTGGTTTGGAGAATAAAAAATTCAAAAAAATAAGTATATTCATGAATGTGTTTGATTGTCATGTTAATAGAACACCGTGCTCTGGAAAAGTAGAGGAAATATTATATAAGCCTGGAAAATTTTTCAATGCATCATTAGATAAAGCAAGTGAAGACAATGAAAGAAATTACTACAAATTAAAAGACAAACATGGAAATGATATAATTGTAGTTCAAATAGCAGGACTTATTGCGAGAAGGATTGTTTGTGAAACAGATAATGGTCAAGAACTTAACCAAGGGGATAGAATCGGTATGATTAGATTTGGAAGTCGTGCAGATGTTTACTATGAAAATTATGAACCATTAGTGAAAGTTGGGCAAAAAACTATTTCTGGTGAGACCTTATTGGCTAAAAAATAAAAATGGAACAACCAAAAAATAATTTAAAGATTATATCAGATAAAAAAAATACTAGGGTAATCTTGCCTAATATGCTTACTTTAATTGGAGTTTGTATAGGTTTAACCTCAATTAGATTTGCACTAGATGAGAAATTTGAATTTGCAATTATAGCAATAATTTTTGCAGCTTTATTTGATTGGCTAGATGGAAGAATTGCAAGACTAATTAAAGGAACTTCAGAAGTTGGAAAAGAATTAGACTCTCTAGCAGATGTGATAAGTTTTGGTGTAGCACCAGCATTTATAATGTATTTTTGGAAGCTAAATGAATTAGGAAGATTCGGTTGGTTATTATGTTTAATTTATGTAAGTTGTGTGGCATTAAGATTGGCAAGGTTCAATGTTAATTCAAATCAAGAATCATCATGGAGAGATAATTTTTTTGAAGGTGTTCCGTCACCAGCAGGAGGAATTTTAGTTCTAACACCCTTAATTGTGAGTGTTACAAGTTTTGATTATATAACTCTTAATTACGATTTCATTGTGCCGGCTTGTTTCATAGTAATCTCTCTACTATTAATAAGCAAGTTTCCTAGCTATTCATTTAAAAAAATAATTGTTCAAAGAAAAGCAACTATTTTTTTATTATTTGGTATTGTCTTATTTTTAGGATTACTTTTAATTTATCCCTTTAATGTAATATCGATAAGCTCAATTATATATCTGCTAATGTTGCCCATTAGTTTTTTTCATTATCAAAAACTAAAAAAACAGTATGCAGATAACAACTTAGTTGATGATGATGATGATTTAGAAGACGTGTTGTAATGAAAGAAAACGTCATAATATCTCTCGCAGACTCTAATTACTTTGAATTACTAAATGAACTTGTAGACTCAATTAAAAGATTTAAACAAAGTGAAAATATAGCAATTTGTATTTTAGATGGTGGGTTAACTGACGAACAAAAAAGAATACTTATACCTAAGGTGGATGAAATTAAATCCTCTGAGTGGAACATAAAGATTAGTAAGTTTAAAACAATTGGAAAGAAATGGCTTAAAAGCTTAATAACAAGAGCTTTTCTTCCTGAATATTTTCCGGATTATAAAAAATATCTGTGGATAGATGCAGATGCTTGGGTAAATTCATGGGAAGCTATAGAATTATATTTTAAAGGTTGTGAAAACAAAAAGTTATCAATATCAACCTCAGCTGATAGAGCCTATGGTAAAGTTTTAAGAGCGGAATGGGTTATTGGAAGTTTTGCAAGAATTAAATCCCAAAATTATAAACATGCAAAATCATCAGGTTTTTCAGAAAAAGTTGCAAGAGAAGTGGCTTTAAAACCACACTTAAATGCAGGAGTATTTGCTCTTGAATCTGATGCGCCACATTGGGATGTTTGGAGAGAAAACTTGGAGAAGTCATTAAAATCTGGAAGAATATGGGGTTCAGATCAAATTGCTCTAAATATTACAATTCATCATGATAATTTACCAGTAGAAATACTTCCTGCTTATTGTAATTGGACTCATGTGGGAACAATGAAATATGATAAAAAAAGAGAAACTTTGGTTGAACCATATTTACCAAATCATGAAATTGGGATTGTACATTTTG
>JAOHFB010000027.1 GCA_028097785.1 Candidatus Pelagibacter sp.
ACCAGGACAAAGTCCTCCGAGCCCCCAACCTGCACCAAATAAAGCTGAGCCTATAATTAGCTTATTGTTTATTTCTTTGTTATTAGAGTAATTAAACTTTTCAGCTAACAAAGGTTTTTCTTTGTTCTTAATTAGATGAAATAGTGGAGATGAAACAACTAAAGCTCCAATCATAACAAATGCTAATGAAGGGTCCCAATTTCCAAATAAATCTAAAAACGCTAATACTTTTGCAGGATTAACCATTTCGGACACAACCAATCCAATTCCAAAGATAATACCAGCGATTAATGAAATTAATTTGTTCATATAAAATTTTTAATTAACACTGTTAGAATACCAACAATCATAAATGTTATGGTTGCAATAATTGATCTTAGAGAAAATCTTCCAATACCACTTATTCCATGGCCACTTGTGCAACCTCCACTAATTCTTGTACCAATTCCAACTAACAAACCTGCAAATATTAATAAAATAAAAGAATTTGAAATTGTAATGTTTATTTCTTTACTGGTAAATAAACTATAAATGATGGGACCTAATATTAATCCTAGCAAAAACAATAAATTATCAAACTTATTATCTTTTTCCGTTAAAGCGTTTGAGGCAATTCCACTAATTCCAACTAATCTTCCATTAAATAAAAAAAATATCACCACAGCTAAACCAATGATCATTCCTCCAAGGGTTGCTGTAATTGGGGTAAAATTTACTATATTCATTTAATTGCTCAAAACTGGAAATGCTTGCATCTTCTTTAAAAAATATTTTTGATATTCCATTTTAGTACATTTATTTTCTATGTAATCAATATTATTTTTATCCATTAACTTTTTTGATTCTTCGTCCCTAATACCAAGCTGAAGCCATAATACTTTTGCGCCAATTTTAACTGTATCCTCTGCTATTGCATATGCTTCTTTGGAGGGTCTAAATACATCTACAATTCCAACTGGCTCTTTAATATCTGTAATTTTTTCAAAAACCTCTTCGCCTAAAATTTTTTCACCCTTAGCTCTTGGATTAACTGGAATAACTTTAAATCCATATTTTTGCATATACTTCATAACTATGGTTGATGGTTTTTTAGGATCTTTACTAACACCAATCATTGCAATAGTTTTATGTTTTGAGAGAATATCTTTTATTTCTGACATGGATTATTTATTTTTTTTAATCTGGTCTTCGCAAAAATTACGGGCTTCTTCTAAGTCTGTAATTTTAGAGTCTGATAATTTTTGACTTCCTGCAAGACATGCATCAACCGCTCTTTTAAAATTATGATCATTAAAACTTAAAATAAAAAACATCCCAGCAATAATAAAAATAAAAATCAAAATATTTTTTTTATTTTTCATTACTTATTTTTCCACTTTGGTTTTCTTTTTTCTAAAATGCTGAGATCCCCTCTTTAGCATCCATTGCCATCATATTAATTGTCATCATTTTACTGGTATAGGCATAAGCTTTTTTTAATGGCATTTCTAATTGCTTATAAAATGCTTGCTTACCAATTTTAATTGTTAAATTTGATTTTGATGCAATAGTTTGAGCAACTTTTAATACCTCATTCTCTAATTTAGATTTTGAAAAATAATCATTAATTAATCCAATTTCTTTTGCATAGTTTGCTTTAATAGGTTCACCTGTTAACAACATTTTCATCATTGGTTTTCTATGAATTTTTCTACTAACAGCAACCATTGGAGTGCTACAGAACAATCCTATATTAACACCAGGTGTTGCAAACAATGTATCGTTAGTACTGTAAGCTAAATCACAACTTGCAACTAATTGGCAGCCAGCTGCGAATGCAGCTCCATGCACCTTAGCAATTACTGGTTTTCTACCTTCAACGATTTGCAACATAACTTTTGAACAAAGATTAAATAATTTTTGATATTTTTCTTTTTTATTTAATCCCCTTACTTCTTTTAAGTTGTGTCCCGCACTAAATCCTTTACCAGCACCTTCTAAAATAATTACTTTTATCTTTTTGTCTGCATCAAGTTTTTTAAATGCATTAAGTAAATCAGTTAAATTTTTAAAAGATAATGAATTATATGTTTTTTGTTCATCAATGATAATTGATGCAATTTCATTGGTTATTTTTTTTATATTAATGTTAGTTGTCATATTAATCTGCAAGTCCATCTGATCTTGCTTGATTTCTTTCTATATGAATTGGTAATACTTTTCCATAAATAGCTTCTGAATGTTCTGGAGTATTTACTCTCCAAGGGTCTAGCACATAAGCTGGAATGCAAAGATATCTTGGTTTATTCCCTTTTACCCTTGTTACTCTATGCATTGTAAACCTACCTTTAAATATTTGTAAATCACCAGGTTCCAGCTTTAATTGTCTAACTTTTGTTCTATCTCCTTCAAGTACTTTTTTAACTTCATCAAAATTTTCATTTCCAGGCTCTCTGATAAAAGGACAGTATTCAAAAATTCCACCTTCATCAGGTTTTTGTATCATTATACTCAGTGTGAATTCACAACTGTCAAAATGCCAAGGTAGAATTCCTTCCGGCCTCATCACATTGTATGCGTGACAAGCTAATGGGTCCGCCCACCTATATATTGGTGAAATGCCTAAACAAGCAGATACAAATTTTAACAGTTCATCTTGCTCATATAAAAATTTCATTTCAGAATTTTTTTCAAACAAATTTGAGTTTAAATATCCATTGTCCCTTTCCATAAAAGTTCTTTTAGGATGATTTGAGGATAAAGAAGGATCATCCTTAGAGTTAAGATAGGGGTTAATACTTTTTTTAGACATAAAAACTTTATCAATTTTTTTTTCTAATTCAAAATTCATAATTTCAATTGATTTTGGTAGAATGAAATTTGGAATAGTAGAACAACTAAATTGATCTAAATCTTCTTTGCATTTTTTAATTAATTTTTGGATCTTGCTTGAAGATAAATCATGAATAGGAAAATTTTCTAAATCTACAATAGTTTTTAATCTATCGTTCATTAAAAACTATTTTAGTTTTCCTTCTTCTCTCATCTTGGCTCTTATTTTAGTAGCAGATATTTCTTGAATTTCTTTTGATAGTTCAATTTCTTCAATTTTGTATCCAACACCTCGTCCATAACAAATATTAGTAATATTTGGCACCATCATTACTTTAAAATGACCTTCAAATTCTGGGTTTAATCTATCTTCTATGTTTTTTTTAACTGTTTCAAAATCAAAAGGATTATCATCCACCCCTTGTACATCTCTAATTTGAATACACACTTGACCTGTTTTTTTAATAATTTCTTTAAATAAAGTATAATGTCCATCATGAAATGGTTGCCATCTTCCTAACATTTGTGCGGTTGGTTTTTTGTTATCCCATTGGTAAGCCATTATTTTATCTCCTTTATTATTTTTGGTGCCCAATTTTTAGCATCTTGCGTAGTTACATGGTAGTCAAACTTATCGGGCTTAACAAACATTTTATTAGTATCATCAAATCTTCCTTCTTTAATAGTATCAACCCAAATAATAAAATCAGCAGGAAATAAAGCTCTTGCTTCAGGCGTTGGGCAAATAAAGTCTGCTACAACAAAATTTCCTTCCTCTTTTAATTTTTTTGCAAAATCTGCCATTCTTTTTGCTTGTCTTTTTCTTCCTTCTTCAGAAAAATCCCAATCATTTGCTTCTTTTCTAACTTCATCGGCATTTAATCTTTTTGCA
Organism: Candidatus Pelagibacter sp.; assembly: GCA_028097785.1. Next base: position 3,704 of record JAOHFB010000027.1, read on the forward strand.
TTTATCATTGGTGCCAATTCTTCTGCTAAAGTTGTTTTTCCAGAGCCTGGGAGACCCATTATTAAAATAATTTTCATTTTTTATAATAAACTATTTGCTACCCATTTATGAAATTGATGAGTAGGTTGATCCATAATTGGTGAAAAATTTCCTCCATTATAAACTGGTGATCCTCTCCCTGCCTGCATTCCTTCAATTGCACTTATATCTTCCAACATAACATCTTTCCAAAATCTTGCATTTTCTTTTCTTAATTCTTTAAGCTCTTCTCCATTAGCACTTTTATCTCCAACATAATACATTTGCATATGTTCTTTAGTTTTATTAGTTGCAACTGGTTCCAGCCAAAATACGTAAAAATGATCAAGATGCAAACCAATCATTACATTAGGAAATAACGCAATATACTCAGAATTTTTGAGTGAATTTTTTTCCCAGTTTTTAAATGTATCAAATTTTTTATTTCCTTCTACAGGTTGCTCATATTTTTCACTTCCTTGTCCTGCAAATCGATTTGGCAATCCTTGAATGTGGTAATGATCATTAATATTTGATACTTTATTTAATTCTGGATGAATAGTTGGTAGATGATAACTTTCACAATAATTCTCTATAGCAAATTTCCAATTACTATTTACCTCTAAATCAAAAGCGCCATAGTCTTTAGAGTGAACTAGTAATTTTTGATCTTCATGATTAATAAATTTAGACCATCTTTTTTCAAGTGGCTTAATATAATCTTCAAAATCAATTTCATTTGAATTGATATTTACAAAGATAATATCCATCCATATTTTTGATCTAACTTCTTTTAGATTGCTCTGATTCTTTTCAAATTTATCTGAATTATGAATGTTTAATCCTCCTATATGGGGGGTAGCTACTAGGTTTCCTCTAAAGTCATATGACCATGAATGATAAGGGCATCTAATTACATTTTTTAAAGCACATGGTTTGTCTAAAAGCTTAAAACCTCTATGACTACAAACATTATGAAATACTCTAATCTTAAGATCTTTGTCTCTAACAATTAGCAAAGGAATCCCGAGCAGATTGTATGGCATTGAATCACCAGCCTTGGGTATTGAACTGCCTACTCCAATAACTGTCCATTTATCACAAAAAATCTTATTTCTTTCATACTCTAAATATCGTTCGCTTGTGTAGCACTCATTTGGAAGTCCGTTTGCAGTCTCAATAGCTCTATCCACATTCATCAATTTCTTGATATCCAAGATTTCTGAGAGCGGTTTATTTTTTTGATTTTGATCCATAAAAAAAATTATCATGGGCATAATTTTTGGCAACAAATTTCCATTTTGGACCATGCTGAATTTCTTTGACAGCTTTTTCAAATAAGATAATGATCGGGAAAAAATGAATTTTTCATTGGAAATTGGTCCTAACACTGACCTCGAAACACTACCTCCTGTAAAGGATGTGTACGTTACAATGCTTCCTGGTGGAGACTACAAAGAGACTTCAAATCAATCAATTGAACTTGTAAAAAAAGGTTTCAATCCTGTGCCTCATTTTCCTGCAAGATCAATTCAAAATGATCCAGAGCTTAAAGATTATGTTTCAAGATGTAAAGATGGCGGAGTAAAACAAGCTTTAATAATTGGTGGTGGTAGAGAACCATTGGGAAAATTTGATAGTTCGTTTCAACTTTTAGAAACAGGATATTTTGAAAATATGAAAATAGGAATTGCTGGACATCCTGAAGGAAGTCCCGACATATCCGATACAGATTTAGACAAAGCTATGATAGATAAAAAGCCTTATGCTGATTATATAGTGACTCAATGGTTATTAGATCCTCAGCCTATCATAGATTTTATTTCTAAACAAAGCGTACCAGTGCATGTTGGAATTACTGGGCCTCTAAAAATATCAAGCTTAATTAAGTTTGCAAATATTGTTGGAGCAAAAAATTCCTTAAATTTTCTTAAATCTAATTTTAGTAAGGCGTTAGATTTATTGAAACCTAAAGACCCTAATGATTTAATTGGGAAAGTTAAATCGCATACTGATAACTTCCACATTTATACATTCGGCGGCTTGAAGGAAACAAACAAGTGGTTGAAGGAGAATAGTTATGTCTAATGAATTTGACTATACTAAACTAAAACATGTTACTTCAGTTGATCAATCAGATCGTGCAGTACCATACAATTTAAGACAAAGTGGGCCAACTAAAGTTGAAATGCTTATCTCAACAAGGGTAAGAAAATCACCTTATTGGCATTTATCAATGCAGGCAGGTTGTTGGAGAGCAACTGTTTACAATCGTATTTATCACCCAAGAGGTTATGTAAAACCAGAAGATGGTGGAGCAATGGTTGAGTATGATGCAATTGTAAATCACGTTACTATGTGGAACGTTGCTGTTGAAAGACAAATCAGAGTTAAAGGTCCAGATGCAGAAAAATTTACTGACTATGTAATAACTAGAGATGCAACAAAAATTTCTCCTATGAGAGCAAGATATGTAATCTTGTGTAACGCATATGGTGGGGTTTTAAATGATCCAATTCTTCTTAGAATTTCTGAGGACGAATTTTGGTTCTCATTATCAGACTCTGATATTGGTATGTACCTTCAAGGAGTAAATGCTGATGGAAGATTTGATTGTACGATTGAAGAAATTGATGTCAGTCCTGTGCAGATACAAGGACCAAAATCAAAAGCTTTAATGAAAGATCTTTGTGGAGATCAAGTTGATTTCGACAATATGCCTTTCTACGGTTTAGCAGAAGTTAAGGTGGGTGGAAGAAGTTGTGTCATTTCACAATCTGGTTTCTCAGGTGAAGCTGGATATGAAATCTACTTAAGAGACTCTACTTTATATGCTGAGGATATGTGGAATGCTGTTCTTGAAGCTGGAAAAAAACATAGCCTTATGGTTATTGCTCCTGCTCACCACAGAAGAATTCAAGCTGGAATTCTTTCATGGGGACAAGATATGGACCAACAACACAATCCTTTTCAGTGTAACTTAGGTTATCAAGTTTCATTGTCTGGAAAAGGTGAATGGGCTAAAAAAGGAGACTATGTAGGTAAAGCTGCATTAGAAAAAATGGGTGCTGAACTTAAAGATGGTAAAAAACCTTACAAGCTTCAATTAGTTGGACTTGAGTTAGGTGGAAAACCAATCGAAGAGTATGCTCCTGATTTTTGGTTAGTATCACCTGAGAGTGGTGGAGATCCAGTAGGATTTATCACTTCTCCTTGGTATCACCCAGAGAAAAAACAAAACATTGCGATGGGATATGTACCATTTGATGGAACATTAAATGCAAATGGTTTTCCAAAAGGTAAAGTTGGAACTAAATATAAAGTTCATTTACCTGAAAAGTACTCTGACACACCAGGAACACCTGTTGATGCAGTAGTAGTGGATATTCCATTCAAAGAGTCTTTCAACGCTAATACTAGAGAAGTTGTAAAAGGCTAAATTTATTATTATGGGGGAGCAAAAATTAAAGCTCCCCCATTTTTTCAATGACTAAAGGTTTTTTAATCGTAATTTGCATTATCATTGTGATTGCTTTAATAATATTCCCACTATTAGTTTCGTATAAAGCACAAAAAAATAAAAAAAATAAGAATTAATGTTTGGTGAATTTTTAAGTATAGTTTTTAAATCAATTAAACTTGATAAGTCTCTTTACTCAGATAATAAAAACTTTGGTGAAGCTTCAGTTTATTTTGCTGGACTTATAATGATCTTAGATGGAATTGCGGGCGCTGTAGCTGCAAATACTGTTATCAAAACTGCAGTAGCAATGTCTGGGTTAACATCAATTTTAACCTGGTTAGTATGGGCAATCTTTATTTATGTAATTGGAGTTAAACTTTTTCCAGATAAAAAAACAAAAGTTCCTTTTAAAAAAGTATTAACTGCAGTAGGCTTTGCTCACGCTCCAGGTTTACTTAGATTTTTTGCAGTCACTCCAAACATGATGATACCAATAATTTTTCTTACTCAATTTTGGATTTTTGCAGGATTAATTATCTCTACAAAACAAATATTAGGTTTAAAATCTAATTTGAAGTCTTTTGGAATTGTATTTTTATCTTTCCTTATAATTGCGTTTTTATCTATTTCTTTTGTAATGAGCAGAATGAATATGCTGCCTGTTAATCAGATTAGCTAAATTGGAAAAATAGTTTTAGAAACTCTACAAGACGAACACAATTTATAACTAGTTAAAATTAAATTTTGCGAAACACTCTCGTCCTCTTTTTTGCATTCATCGCAAATATTATTTAATTCTCTAATTAATTCTTCGTCGTATTTATCATCTAAATTATCAGTCATTATCTGTAAG
>JAOHFB010000028.1 GCA_028097785.1 Candidatus Pelagibacter sp.
GCAAAATATAATATTCCTGAAGGAAAGATATTAGGTGACAAACTTAAGATGATAGAGGAAACATGGGTGCAAAATGGTTTCCAAATCTCAGAAAAACAAATTCAAAAAATTATTAAAAGTTAAATATATTTTACGTCTTTTATTTCAAAATTTTTAACTCCTGCAGGAGTTGTAATTTCCACTAGATCATTTTTATTTTTCCCAATTAGGCCTTTGCCTATTGGTGATTGGAAAAAAATTAGCTTTTGTTTTAAATCAGCTTCATCTTTGCCAACAATTTTATAGTTAATTTTTTCACCATTATCTAAGTTCTCTAAAAATACCGTAGAACCAAAGATTATTTTTCCATCATTATTTAACTTTGTAACATCGATGACGTTAGCTCTTGCAATAATATCATTTATCTCTGTTATTCTTCCTTCATTGTGAGATTGTTCTTCTTTTGCGGCATGGTATTCTGCGTTTTCCTTAAGATCTCCATGTGATCTTGCTTCTGCAATTGCAGCTACAATCTCAGGTCTCTTTTTTTCTTTTAAAAAAACTAATTCTTCTTTTAGTTTATTCAATCCATTCAATGTTATCGGTTCTTTATCCATTTATTATTTCCATTTAGCAACTGGAGGTAACGACATTAATATACCCTCAACATTTCCACCAGTTTGTAAACCAAATTTGGTTCCTCTATCATATAATAAGTTAAACTCAGCGTATCTACCTCTTTTAATATACTGCATCTCCTTATCTTTTAAAGTCCATTTTTTTTAAGTGCATCACAAACTTCACTAGGTTTTAAATATCATTTGAAATGTAACTCCAACATCTCTTATAAATTTAAAATCTTTTTCAAAGTTATCTTTTTTATAATCAAAAAAAATGCCACCTATTCCTCTTGCTTCATTCCTGTGTGGTAAGAAGAAATATTCATCACACCATTTTTTGTATTTTTTATAATAATTTTTATTGTGACGATTACACATTTTTTTTAAAGATTGATGAAATTTGTTTTTTTCTTTATCATCTTTAATAGCTGGAGTTACATCCATACCACCACCAAACCAATTCTGAGTAGTACAGATATATCTAGTATTAAAATGCATTGCTGGAATATGCGGATTTTGCATGTGCATTACAATCGAGATACCTGAAGCCCAAAATCTTGGATCTTTACTAGCTCCAGGAATATTTTTTTGAAATTTTTTTGGAAATTTTCCATAAACTTTTGAAAAGTTTACTCCTACTTTTTCAAAAACTTTTCCATTTGTGATGATTCTATATTCACCACCACCCTCATCTTTTATTTTACTTCTTTGCCATGAGGTTGATTTAAATTTTATTTTATTTTTTTCTAATCTACTAATATCGTCACAGATTGCATTTTGAAGTAGTTTGAACCAATTACTTGCTAAATCTTTTTTAATTTCAATATCCATTTTATAATAATTTAGTTTGTCTTAAACTTTCTGCCAAAACAATTGCAACAGAAGATGCAATATTTAAAGACCTGGCATTTACATTCATAGGTATTTTTAAACGATCACTAATTGATTGGTGAATACTTTCTGGTACACCGGCACTTTCTCTACCAAATAATATTGTGTCATTTTTCTCAAATTTAAACTTTAAGTATGATACAGAAGCCTTTGTGGTCATTAATACTACTCTTTGATTCTTTTTTGCTTCAAAAAACTTTTCTGCACTTTGATGTATCTCAATTTTATTTAAATCCATGTAATCCATTACTACTCTTTTAAACCTTTTATCACTTAGATGAAAACCACATGGCTCGATGATTTCAAGTTTAGCTCCTAAACAAGCGCAAGTTCTTATTATTGCTGCTGTATTTTGAGGAATATCTGGCTCATACAATGCAATATTAGGTCTCTGGCTCATAAATTATGTGTCATTCTTTCAGTAGAAAAAAAACTATTATCTTATAAGAAATCGTATATTAAGTAATTTTTTAACAATAATATTTAAAAAAATGTCAGATAAAAAGCCAAAAAGAAGAGAGTTTTTATTCACGGCATCTTATGCTGTTGGAGCAGTTGGTGTTGGAGCAGTAGTTTGGCCGTTAGTAGATCAAATGAATCCTGATGCTTCAGTAAAAGCATTAGCAAGTACAGAAGTTGACGTAAGTTCTGTAAAACCAGGAAACACAATAACAGTTCTTTGGAGAGGAAAACCAGTTTTCATTAGAAGAAGAACTCAAGAAGAAATTTCAGAAGCTAGATCAGTTAAAATGGAGGATTTAATTCATCCTGAAAAAGATGAAGATAGAGCTAAAAACCCTGAGTGGCTAGTTATGCTTGGAGTTTGTACACATTTAGGGTGTGTGCCATTAAATGATAAAGGTGATTATGATGGATGGTTCTGTCCTTGTCACGGTTCACATTATGATACATCTGGTAGAATAAGAAAAGGACCTGCGCCTTTAAATATGGAAGTTCCAAAATACGAGTTTGTTAACGCCAATACAATTAAAATTGGATAATTAATATTATGAGTGATCACGAATATACACCCTCATCAAAAGTTGGAAAATGGTTTAACGATAGACTTCCCCTTTTAACTTTAGCAAATCACTTAACAGATTATCCTACTCCTAAGAATTTAAATTATTGGTGGACATTTGGTGGAATTCTAACTTTTTGTTTAATAACTCAAATTGTAACTGGTTTAACACTTGCAATGCATTACATAGCTCATGCTGATATGGCTTTTGAAAGTGTTGAGCATATCATGAGAGACGTTAATTATGGTTGGTTGATAAGATACATTCATGCAAATGGAGCATCTATGTTTTTCTTAGCAGTCTATATTCATATATTTAGATCTTTATTTTATGGATCTTACAAATCTCCAAGAGAAATTATCTGGATAATTGGAATAATTATTTATCTTTTAATGATGGCAGCTGCATTTATGGGTTACGTACTACCTTGGGGTCAAATGAGTTTCTGGGGAGCAACAGTTATTACAAATTTATTTAGTGCAATACCATTAGTAGGCGAGGGTATAGTTACTTGGTTATGGGGTGGCTACTCTGTAGACAACCCTACTTTAACAAGATTTTTTACACTTCATTATTTAATTCCTTTTTTAATTTTGGGATTAGTAGTTTTACACATTTGGGCGTTACATGTTCCGGGGAATAATAATCCTGTTGGAATTGATATAAAGAAACCTTCAAAAGATACAGTACCGTTTCATCCATACATTGTTATTAAAGATGGATTTGCATTATTGATGTTTATGATCGTTTTTGCCTTCTTTGTTTTTTATTCACCTAATATCCTAGGTCATGCTGATAATTATATTGAAGCTAATCCAATGGTAACACCCGCTCATATTGTTCCTGAATGGTATCTATTACCTTTTTACGCAATTTTAAGATCTGTTCCTGACAAGTTGCTTGGAGTTGTAGCAATGCTTTCAGCTATTTTAATTTTAGCAGTACTACCATGGTTGGATACTTCAAAAATTAGATCTGCAGTGTTTAGACCATTATACAAACAGTTCTACTGGATACTTGTAGCTGATGTTTTAATTCTAGGATACATGGGAGCTATGCCAGCAGAGGGGCTTTACTTATTAATTGCGAGAGTAGCTACAGCATATTATTTCCTTCATTTCTTAATAATTTTACCTGTATTAGGATTTAAAGAAAAAACATTGCCAATTCCATTAAGTATAACCGAACCTGTTCTTGGGGGCTCTGGGAATTTAGCAATGGCTAAAAATAAAGAAAGTATAGACAAATAAAGTGAGAAACTTAATTAAATTATTTTCAATTCTAGTCTTATTTTTTTTTACAGTTACTCAATCACAATCAGCTGAAAAAGTTGATTATTTAAAAACTGATTGGAGCTTTAAAGGTTTATTTGGAAAATTTGATAGGGGTGCATTACAAAGAGGGTACCAAGTTTACACAGAGGTTTGTGCATCGTGTCATTCAATGAAATATGTAAGTTATAGGAATTTAGGTGAAAAAGGAGGGCCAGAGTTCTCTGAAGCCGAAGTTAAGGCTATTGCTGCTTCATTTGAATTAACAGATGGACCAAATGCAGATGGTGAAATGTTTACAAGACCAGCAAAACCATCAGACAAATTTGTAAAGCCTTATGAGAATGTTAAAGCAGCTCAAGCAGCAAATGGTGGTGCATACCCACCTGACATGTCGGTTTTAGTTAAAGCTAGAGGAGGTGGGGTAGACTATATTTATTCTTTACTTCAAGGATACGAAGATGCACCAAGTGGGGTAACTTTAGATGATGGTGTTTATTACAACAAATATATGTATGGAAATAAAATTAGGATGGCAGCTCCGCTTTCAGATGACCTAATTGAGTATGGAGACGGAACAAAGGCAACAGTTGAGCAAATGTCCAAAGATGTTACAACATTTTTAATGTGGGCAGCTGAGCCACATTTAGAGTCTAGACACCAAATGGGTTTTAAAGCAATTATTTATTTGATTATTTTAACTATCTTAGTTTATTTCAGTATGAAAAAAATATGGTCACGTGTTGAATCTGAAGTTTAATACATCGCCATCTTTAACTATATAATCCTTACCTTCAAGTCTCATTTTTCCATTAGTTTTTGAATTTAACCATCCATCATTTGCTACAAAATCTTCATAAGAAACTGTTTCTGCTCTTATGAAACCTTTTTCAAAGTCAGTATGAATTTCACCAGCAGCTTTTGGAGCTGTACAATTTTTTTGGATTGTCCATGCTCTTGTTTCTTCTGGACCAGATGTAAAATAGGTTTCTAACTCCAAAATCTTATAACCTTTTTGAATCAGCATGCTCAGTCCAGTTTCTTTCAAGCCAATCATTTCCATATAGTTTTTTCTCTCTGAAGATTCCAGCTCATTAATTTGATTTTCTATATCAGCTGACACAATAAGGGTGTTTTCTTCTCCAAATTTTTCTATAAATTTTTTTGTATACTCATTACCTTGCTGAACACTTTGTTCATCTACATTACATACAAATATTTTAGGTTTTATTGACAATAAACCACTTTGATTGAGCTGTTTACTTTCAAATTGAGATTTTAGAATGGAGATATCTTTATCATTATCGATACAATCTAATGCAACCTCTAATATTTTTAGTTGTTCCTCATCGACATTTTTTTTATTACTTTTTTCCAACCTTTTTTGAATTGACTCTAAGTCGGCTAACATCATTTCAGTTTCAATAATTTCTAAATCTCTGATGGGATCTACTGTTGGGTTAACATTTTGAATATCATCAGAGTCAAAACATCTAATCATATGAATAATTGCATCTACTTCTCTAATATGTGACAAAAACTTATTACCTAAACCTTCACCTTTTGATGCGCCTTTTACTAGTCCAGCAATGTCCACAAATGAAATTGTCGTATTTATGATTTTTTTTGATTTTGAAACTTTAGATAGGTTGTTTAATCTTTCATCTGGAACTGGAACGACCCCAACATTTGGATCAATCGTACAAAAAGGAAAATTAGCTGCTTGAGCTTTGCTTGAGTTTGTTAATGCATTGAATAGAGTAGATTTACCAACATTGGGTAAACCAACAATTCCACATTTAAAGCTCATTATTTATTATTATTTACTGTGCTAGAAAATAGATCCAATTTTTTTTCAACTAATATAGAAATCGACTCGTTGATATGATTTGAGATTTTTTCAATACCAGCTAACTCTTCTTCTTCAAAATTTTGAAGAACGAAATCACCAACCTCTATGTTTTCTTTTGGTTTACCTATTCCAATTCTCACTCTTGAGTAATCTTTACCTATAAATTTATCAATAGATGCGATCCCATTATGTCCTGCACTCGATCCACCAAATTTTGCTTTAATCTTCCCAAATTCAACATCTAAATCATCATGAAAAACAATTACATCTTCTGCATCTATTTTAAAGTACTCAATAAGCTCTCTTATACAAATTCCAGAATTATTCATAAATGTTAGAGGTTTGATTGCATAGACTTTTTGATCACCAACATTTCCAGTTGTGAGTAATCCTTTAAATTTGGGTTTTTGTTTTGATAAACCAAATTTTTTATTAATAGAGTCGATAATTTTAAATCCAACATTGTGTCTATTATTTTCACTATCTGGTGTTGGATTACCTAAGCCTACAAATAAAAGCATATTTTTTTAATGGATAGTAAAATTTAACTTTGACAGTTTATTTATTTTCTTCAGCAGCTTTTTTATCGTCACCCTCTTTTTTTTCACCTTCAGCTGCTGGTTTATCACCTTCTGCTGCTGCTTCTGCTCCAGCTTCTCCTTCTGCAGCTTCTGCTTCAGCTGGTTTTTCAGGTTCCTTCATTACAGTAGGTGCGGCCAATGTTGCTATAACAAAGTCTCTTCCTTTAATTGTTGGGGTTACATCTGTTTCTAAATTTATAGATGATATTTTAAAACTTTCACCAATCTCAACTCCATCAAGATCAATTATTAAGTTTTCAGGAATTTTTTCACTTGGACATCTTAACTCTACTTTTCTTCTAACTATGTTCAAAACTCCACCTCTCTTCAAACCTGGAGATTTTTCATGGTTAATAAATTGAACAGGCACTTCAATTCTTATTTTTACGCCTGGAACTACTCTTAAAAAGTCTACATGAATAGGTTCATCTGAAATGATGTGGTATTTAATTTCTCTTGGAAGAACGTTTTGAGGTTTTCCATCAACATTTAAAGTAACTATATTGGATAGAAAATTTTCTTTATCAATCAGAGATTTCAATAGTTTTTTTGAAATTGAAACTGTTTCATTTTGTGCTTCGCCACCATAAATTACTGCTGGCACACTACCATTATTTCTAAGTGCACTAAGTTCACCCTTAGTTTTTGTATTTCTAATGTTTGCGTCTAATGAAATCATAAAATCATGGGTTTTTAGCCCAAGTTCTTTAATAACTCAAGGTAATTATTTAAATAAATCTGAGACAGATGTTGAGTTAGATATTCTTTTAATTGCTTCTCCCATTAAGCTAGAAATTGGCAGAACCTCAATGTTTTTAGCACCCTTAATTTTATCATTGTTGTCAATTGTATCGGTAATAACAAGATTTTTAATTACAGAATTTTTAATTTTTTTTACAGCCTCACCACTCAATACTCCATGTGTGATGTAAACATAAACTTCTTTCGCACCTCTATCTTTAAGTGCTTTTGCAGCGTTTACTATTGTACCGCCTGAATCAATAATATCATCAACGATTACACAGGTTTTTCCTTTAACATCTCCTATCACATTCATTACTTGTGATTGGCCTGGCTTTGGTCTTCTCTTATCAACAATTGCAAGTCCTACATTTAATAGTTTTCCTAAAGCTCTAGCTCTTTCAGTTCCACCCACATCTGGTGCAACACAAATAATATTTTTATTTTTTATTTTTTTCTTTGCGTGTCTTGCAAAAATTGGAGTTGCAAATAAGTTATCAACAGGAATGTCAAAAAAACCTTGAATTTGACCAGCATGTAAATCAACTGTTACCACTCTATCTGCACCCGCTTTAGTAATTAGATTTGATACAAGTTTTGCTGAAATAGAAGTTCTTGGAACAACCTTTCTATCTTGTCTTGCATATCCAAAGTAAGGAATGACAGCTGTAATATTTTTTGCAGATGATCTTTTTAAAGCATCTATGCAAAGCAAAAGCTCCATTAGATTATCATTAGCAGGCGATGAAATTGACTGAATAATAAAAATACTGTTTCCTCTTATATTTTCATTAATCTCAACATAAATTTCACCATCAGAAAAATTTCTGATGCTAGAATTTACCAATTTAGATTTTAAATATTTTGCGATATTTTTACTAAGAGGCTTATTACTGTTACCGGATAATAATTTCATTAAAAAACCTAATTAAGCATAATTATTGATATATTTCTACCATAATCATCATGATTTAATTTTAAA
>JAOHFB010000029.1 GCA_028097785.1 Candidatus Pelagibacter sp.
ACCTGTCAGTTATTTTCTTCTAAAAATAAATTAATTAATTTTATAAAAAATTTTATGCCAACTATTAATCAGTTGTTAAGAAAAAAAAGAGTTAAACAACTTACAAGGAACAAAGTTCCAGCTTTACAAAAGCAACCTCTTAAAAGAGGAGTGTGTGTTAAAGTTTATACAACAACTCCAAAAAAACCTAACTCTGCATTGAGAAAAGTTGCAAGAGTAAGATTGTCAAATGGTTTTGAAGTAACAGCTTATATTCCTGGAGAAGGACACAATCTTCAAGAACACTCAGTAGTGTTAATTAGAGGTGGTAGGGTCAAAGATTTACCAGGTGTGCGTTATCATATCTTGAGAGGTAATCTGGATACCCAAGGAGTTGCTAACAGAAAAAAAAGAAGATCTTTATACGGAACTAAAAAAGGTAAATAATGTCTAGAAAAAAAACTCAACCAAAAAAGAATGTAGTTCCAGATCCTAAGTTTAATTCTACAATTATTCCAAAATTAATTAACAATATAATGTACGACGGTAAAAGAGGTGTTGCTGCTAAAATTGTTTATGATGCAATTGAAAAAATAAAAACTAAATCTAAAGATGAGCCAATAAATATATTTAATGAAGCTATTAACAATATTAAACCAACTGTTGAAGTAAGATCTAGAAGAGTTGGTGGTGCTACCTATCAAGTTCCTGTTGAGGTTAAAAGTAAAAGAGCTCAAGCTCTAGCAATTAGATGGTTGGTAGATTCTGCAAGAAAAAGAAAAGACAAACATATGTCAGATAAAATTTTTAATGAACTGTTTGATGCTTATGAAAAAAAAGGTGCTGCAGTTAAAAAAAGAGAGGATGTGCATAAAATGGCTGAGTCAAATAAAGCTTTTGCACACTTTAGATGGTAAAAAAAAATGGCTAGAACTCATACATTAGATAAATATAGAAATATTGGGATCATGGCCCACATCGATGCTGGAAAAACCACTACAACGGAAAGAATTTTATACTACACAGGAAAAAGCCATAAAATAGGAGAAGTACATGATGGTGCAGCTACTATGGATTGGATGGAGCAAGAGCAAGAAAGAGGAATAACTATTACCTCTGCAGCAACCACTTGTTTTTGGAACGACCACAGAATTAATATTATCGATACACCAGGCCACGTAGATTTTACAATTGAAGTTGAAAGATCTCTAAAGGTTTTAGACGGTGCTGTATGTGTATTTGATGGTGTTGCTGGAGTTGAGCCTCAATCAGAAACCGTTTGGAGACAAGCAGATAAATACAAGGTTCCAAGAATTTGTTTTGTCAATAAATTAGATAGAACAGGTGCTGATTATTTTAGATGTGTTGATATGATTAGGGATAGACTAGGTTGCAAGCCATTACCTCTACAAATTCCAATTGGTATTGAAGCTTCATTATCTGGTGTTGTAGATCTTGTTAAAATGAAAGCACAAGTTTGGAAAAATGAGGCATTAGGTGCTGAATGGGAATACAAAGATATCCCTGACGATTTAAAAGAGATTTCACAAAAATATAGAACTGAATTAGTTGAAACTGCTGTCGAGCAAGATGAAAAATTAATGGAAGCTTATTTGAATGGTGAAGAAATTAAAGAAGAAGATTTAGTGAGATGTATAAGAAAAGGAACTCTAAACTTTAGTTTTGTTCCAATTACTACTGGCTCTGCATTTAAAAACAAAGGTGTACAACCATTACTTGATGCAACAATCAATTACTTACCTAGTCCAATTGATATCGGGTCTATCAAGGGAACTAAACCAGGTACGGACGAAGAATTAGAAATGAAATTTGAAGATTCTGTTCCTTTTTCTGCTTTAGCTTTTAAAGTTGCAAATGACCCATTTGTTGGTTCACTTACTTTTATTAGAATTTACTCAGGAACTATCAAAACTGGTACAGCTGTTTATAATACATCAAAAGATAAAGAGGAAAGAGTTGGTAGAATGCTTTTAATGCACGCTAATTCTAGAGAAGATATTAAAGAAGCTAACGCTGGTGATATTGTTGCTTTAGCAGGATTAAAAAATACTATCACAGGACACACATTGTGTGATGAGAATAATCCAGTATTACTTGAGCCAATGGAGTTCCCAGAACCTGTAATAGAAATTGCAGTTGAGCCAAAAACAAAAGCTGACCAAGAAAAAATGGGTGAAGCTTTAGGAAGACTTGCAGCAGAAGATCCTTCATTTAGAGTTACATCTGACGAAGAGTCTGGTCAAACCATCATCAAAGGTATGGGTGAACTTCACTTAGACATTATTGTTGATCGTATGAAAAGAGAATTCAAGGTCGAAGCTAATGTTGGTGCTCCTCAGGTTGCTTACAGAGAAACATTAGAGAATGCATCTGAAGTTGAATACACACATAAAAAACAAAGTGGTGGTGCCGGTCAATTTGCAAAAGTCAAGTTATTGGTAGAACCGCAAGAACCAGGTGCTGGAAGACTTGTAGAAAGTAAAATTAAAGGTGGTGCTATTCCAAAAGAATTTATTCCAGGAGTAGAAAAAGGAATTGAAACTGTTTCGGATAACGGAATTTTAGCTGGATTCCCAATGATTGATTACAAAGTTACTATTATAGATGGTTTACACCATGATGTTGATTCAAGTGTTCTTGCGTTTGAACTTGCTAGTAGAGCTTGCTTTAAGGAAGCTTGCACTAAAGGAACGTTAAAACTTTTAGAACCTGTAATGAGAGTGGAAGTCGTTACACCAGAAGATTATATGGGTGATGTAATAGGAGATTTAAATAGTAGAAGAGGCCAAATTAGCACTCAGGAACAAAGAGGTAATGCAACTGTAATTACAGCAATGGTTCCATTAGCAAATATGTTTGGTTATATAAATAATTTAAGATCAATGTCTCAAGGAAGAGCGCAATATTCAATGTTCTTTGATCATTACTCTAAAGTACCACAAAATGTACAAGACGAAGTAACCAAGAAGATTGCAGGTTAATTATGGAAAAACAAAATATTAGAATTAAATTAAGAGCATACGATAATAAAATTTTAGATGCGTCGACGGAAGAGATAGTAAACACCGTAAAAAGAACAGGTGCAACTATCAAAGGACCTATTCCACTACCTACTAGAATTGAAAGATATACGGTTTTAAAAGGACCTCATATTGACAAAAAAAGTAGAGAACAATTTGAGTCTAGAACGCATAAGAGATTAATAGATATTATTGAACCAACACCACAAACAGTAGAGGCATTAATGAAACTTGATTTAGCTTCAGGAGTTGATGTGGAGATAAAAATTTAACTATGTCTGAAATAGCTTTAATAGGAAAAAAAATAGGAATGACAAGAGAGTTTTATAAAACTGGTCAGTTAGTTCCAGTTACAGTTCTTAAAGTTGAAAAAGCTAGAGTTATTCAAGTTATTGATGAAGAGAAAAGAGGATATAAAGCTGTTCAACTTGGTTATGGAAAAATAAAAAACTCTAAACTTTCGAAATCAATGAAAGGATTTTTTGCTAAAAAAAATACTGAAGCAAAAAAAACACTTAAAGAATATAGAGTTAAAGATACTGAAAATTATAAAGAAGGTAATGAATTTGGTTTAGAAATATTCAAAGATATTAAATTCGTAGATACTAGATCAAAAACCATAGGTAAAGGTTTTGCTGGTGCAATGAAAAGATGGAATTTTGGAGGTTTAAGAGCCAGTCACGGTGTATCAGTTTCACACAGAGCACATGGATCTACAGGGCATAGCCAAGATCCTGGAAAAGTATTTAAAGGAAAAAAAATGGCTGGTCATATGGGTGATAGACTTAGAACCATGCTTAATATCGAGATAATTAAAACAGATTTAGAAAATGAACTTTTATATTTAAAGGGATCAATCCCAGGATCAAAAAATACAGAAGTAGTTGTAAGAAAATCAATTAAAAACATTAACAAAATGACTATTTCAGAAAAAATTGCTGCTGCAGAAGAAGCTAAAAAAACACCAGATAAAAAGAAAAAATAATGAAATTAGAAAAAATTAGTATTGATGGAAAAAAAGACACTATTGAAGTGCTAGATAAATTATTTTCTGCAAAAATTAATAGTAAATTGGTGAGTAGTGTTTTGTATAAAACTAACGCTAATTACAAAGGCCGACATGCTAAAACAAAACAGCAAAATGAAGTAAGTGGTCCTACATCAAAAATTTATGCTCAAAAAGGAACAGGTGGAGCAAGACACGCAAGTAGAAAAGCACCAATATTTGTAGGTGGTGGTATAGCGCACGGTCCAAAAGGTGAGCTTGCTTATAAAAAAAGAAAATTAAACAAAAATGAAAAAAAACTTAGTGTAGCTTCGTTAATTACTGAAAAGAATAAGGACAAAAATTTATTAATTTTGAATGATTTTTCTTCAGAGATCAAGAAAACAAAAGAGATGAACGCAATTATTCAAAAATTAGAAATTCCAAATTCTCTAATTATATTAGACAAAGCTTCAAAAGAGAAAATAGAAAAATCAGCAAGAAACATTCCAAATGTTAAGGTGACTGATGTAAATCATTTCAGTTCATACGATATTATAAAATTTAAAAAAGTTGTTTTTACTGAAAGCTCAGTAAAAGAACTAGAAAAGAGATATTCATAAAATGGATAAAATACATTTATACGATAAAATTGTCTCTCCAATGGTTACTGAGAAATCAACAAACCTATCAGAGCAAAATAAAATCGTCTTTAAAGTTCCAGCAGGTGCAAACAAAACTAACTTAAAGAAAAATATTGAAAAAATTTTCAAAGTAAATGTTACTAAGATTAATATAATTAATAAACAAAATAGAGTTAAAATTACCAGAGGAAAAAAAGTTAGAGTTTCTGGATTTAAAAAGGCAATAATAACTCTTAAAAAAGGTCAAAGTATTGATCTAACTACAGGAATTTAATAAATGGCATTAAAAACTTTTAAACCTTATACCAAATCTACTAGAGGGACTATCCTAGTTGACAGAACTGGTCTGTGGAAAGGTAAACCTTTTAAATCACTTGTTTCTCCAAAGAACGCAATGAAAGGTAGAAACAACAATGGACACATTACAAATATAAATAGATCTGGTGGTCATAAAAAAATGTACAGACATGTAGATTTTTATCGTAAAAAATTTGACATGGAAGCTACTGTAGAAAGAATTGAGTATGATCCAAACAGATCATGTTACATAATGCTAGTTAAATTTGAAGATGGTACTCATGCTTATTACTTAGCTCCACAAAAAATCAAAGCTGGTGACAAAATTGAAAATGGGTCTAAAAAAGAAATTAAAGTTGGCAATTGTATGCCGTTACAGGATATCCCAGTTGGTATTAATATTCATAATGTTGAAATTCAACCAGGCGCTGGAGGGAAAATTGCTAGATCAGCAGGTTCTTCAGTAACTATTAGTGGATTAGATGGTAATTACAGTTTAATTAAACTTGCTTCAGGCGAAGTAAGAAAAATAGATTCTAGAGCTTTAGCAACAATAGGGATTTTAACTAATCCAGATCAAAAAAATATTAAAATTGGTAAAGCAGGTAGATCAAGATGGCTTGGAAGAAAACCACACACAAGAGGTGTTGTTAAAAACCCTGTTGATCACCCACATGGTGGTGGTGAAGGTAAGTCAGCTGGAGGAAGACATCCAGTGTCACCTACTGGTCAATCTGCAAAAGGATTAAAAACAAGAGATAACAAGAGAACAGATAAATATATTGTTAAGAGAAGAAATAAAAGGAAGGATACTAAGTAATGGCTAGATCAGTATGGAAAGGACCTTTTGTTGAAGAAAGCTTAATGAAAAAAGTTGATAAGTACAAAGATGATCCAAAAAAAATTCCTATTAAAACATGGTCAAGAAAATCAACTATATTACCTGATTTTGTAGGCGTTAGTTTTCAAATTTATAATGGGAAAAAATTTATTCCAATTACTATATCGGAAGATATGGTTGGACATAAGCTAGGTGAATTTGCGCCAACTAGAACTTTTTATGGTCATACACCAGCTGATAAAAAAGCTAAACCTGCAACGGCGGCTAAAAAATAATTATGAATAAGACAAAGAAAAAAAATAGAAAAAAAGTTGATACAGTTAAATCTGTAAACAATAGTATAAGAACTAGTGTTAGAAAGCTTAATCCTATTTTAAAAAGTATTGTTGGAAAAAAAGTAGATGTCGCTATGAGAGATTTACAATTTTCTGCAAAAAGAATTAGTAAAGACATAAGAAAAACAATTGGTTCTGCAGTGGCGAATGCTGAGAATAATTTTCAATACGATATTGATAATCTAATTGTTAAGGAAGCTTATTGTGGAAAAAAAATTGTAATGAAAAGATTTAGACCAAGAGCAAAAGGTAGAGCGGCACCAATTTTAAAACCTTGGTCAACTGTAACTATAATTTTATCAGAAGTTAAACAAATGGAGAGTCATGGGACAAAAGGTTAATCCTGTAGGTTTTAGATTAGGTATCAATAGAGGCTGGGACTCTGTTTGGTATGCTAAAAAGAAAGATTTTGGAAATTATTTAATTGAAGATTTTAAAATTAGAGAATACATCAAAAAAAATGTTGTTAATTCTGGTGTATCAAAAGTCATGATAGAAAGAACTTCTAATAAATGCTATGTTACAATTTACACTTCAAGACCTGGATTTGTTATTGGAAAAAAAGGAAGTGATATTGACAAAATCAAAAACAACTTATCTAAATTTACAACTAATGAAGTTGCTTTAAACATCAAAGAAGTAAAAAAGCCTGAAACTAACGCTTATTTAGTAGCTGAAAATATTGCTCAACAATTAGTTAAAAGAATTTCGTACAGAAGAGCTATGAAAAGATCTATGCAGTCATGCATTAGATTGGGAGCAAGAGGAATTAAAGTTTCTATTAGCGGAAGACTTGGTGGAAATGAAATAGCAAGAACTGAGTGGTTAAGAGAAGGTAGTATACCGTCACACACTTTAAGAGCAGACATAGATTATGCAGAAGCAGAAGCATTAACAACCTATGGAATCATTGGAATTAAAGTTTGGATTTATAAAGGTGAAGTTTTTGCAAGAGAATTTAGTCAAGAGACTAACAAAGTAACCCCAAAAGAAGGTAAAGAATAATGCTTCAGCCAGTTAGAACTAGATGGAGAAAAGCTCACAAGGGAAGAATCCATGGGACTGCGACAAGAGCTAGTAGCATAAACTATGGTGCTTTTGCTTTAAAGGCTTTGCAACCAGAAAGAATTACTGGAAAACAAATTGAAGCTGCTAGAGTAGCTTTAACTAGACACATGAAGAGGCAAGGAAGAGTGTGGACTAGAGTTTTTCCAAACATCCCAGTATCTAAAAAACCTATTGAAGTTAGAATGGGTAAAGGAAAAGGAAATCCAGAATTTTTTGCTTGTAGAGTGAAGCCAGGTAGAATTTTATTTGAAGTTGATG
>JAOHFB010000003.1 GCA_028097785.1 Candidatus Pelagibacter sp.
ACCTTTATGAGCACCTACATCAATAAAGTATTTTGAATTTAATTTCTTTATATAGGTTGCAATCCTTTTTTGATGAAACAAATTAAAAGAATTAAATATTTTTTCAAAAAGAATTTTCATGACTTTTTAATTTTTTTATAAATATTGTTCCCTTTGATGAAAAGTAATTTGCTCCATTATCTGTTAGATGGCCATAATCAGAATAAATTTTTTCATTATTTTTTAACAAAGGGCACTTTTGATTATTTTGATCACAATACAATTCTGAACGTTTAATAAAGGGAATATTGTTATTTAAAAATTTAGGTTCAATTTTTATTAATAGTTCATCAAATGATTGGGTGCCTTTATTTAAAAATTTATATTTGGTTTTAAATTTAAACAAAATGTTTTCATATTCATTTAAAATTTGAAGACTAGGTAATTTTTTTTCCTCCATAATATATTTGTCTAAAAGAAAATTTGCTCCAACTAAATCATCTAAAAACACAACAAACTTTTTTTTATCTTTCTTTAAAATATCAATAATTTTATAAAAATCTTTATCTAAATAACTATCACTTAGTCTTTCAGCAAAAATAATATAATCTGATTTTTTGTATTGTGTATTAAAAAAAGAAAATGAATTGCCATCACAAATACTGTCGTTTTTTTTAATAAAATCTAAAAGACAAAAAATTTGAAAATTTTCAACGCCATCATCTGCCAATGCAGTATAAAAATAGTATTTTTTATTTAATTGTTTATTATAGCTTAGAAGGTTTAGTAAATCGTCTGCATAAGAATTGCCTATAATAAAAACATTTTTTCTTTTATCAAAATTATTGAAATTATAATTTAACTCAAAACTTCTATGTTCATCTGCATACTTTGTTAAAAAAGGATGAAATTTAAAATTTATTGTATATACGCAAAGTGCTGTTATCAATAAAATTTTTATAAATAAAAAACAAGTTATCTTTTTAAAACCTATTTTTTTATTTCTATAAGGTTTTTCAATGAATTTATAAGATAAAATTGAGCTAGTAATTAATAATATAAAAATTAATAATTTAGAAATTAAATTTCCTTCTACAAATTCCATTTGTCTATAAAAAGAAAAGATCGGGTAGTGCCAAAGATATAGTGAATAAGAAATTAAACCAATTCCAACAAATAATTTTGTTGATAGAATTTTAGTAATTAATTCATCTTTATGTGAAAACCAAATAATCAAACAAACTCCAATAATTGGGGACAAAGTATAAAATGAAGGATGAAGCATCTCGTCATTGAAAAACAAAACAGAATGGGTTATCAAAATTAAACCAATAAAAGGAAATAACGAATTAATAGTTTTCAGTTTATTTCTATAACCCTTAGTAATTTCAAAATAAGCTAAAATTGAACCAGCTAACAATTCCCATATTCTTGTATGAAGTAAATAAAATGAAACAGATGGATAAATTCGACTAGTCCATTCTGCAAATCCTAAACTAACAAAAAATCCAAATACTAATGTGTGAATTAAATATCTTCTAAAATATTTAAATACTATTAACAATACTATTGGAAACAAGATATAATATTGTTCTTCAACTGATAATGACCAAGTATGAAGAAATGGCTTATACAGTCCATCTAAAGCTCCATATTCCTGACCTGAATAGTGAAAATAAAAATTTGAACTAAACCCCATTGAGTAAAGAATAGATTTAGATAAATCTAATAAACTACTAGGTTTAACATTTATTAAATTACCTGTGTAATCAAGAAATAAAATTGCAAAAGGCAAGGACACCAACATCACCATCAATAAAACTGGAAGTATTCGTCTTATTCGTCTTTGATAAAAATTTTTAAATGAAAAAGAACCAGTAATGGTAAGTTCTTTTAAAATAATAGATGTAATTAAATAACCTGATATAACAAAAAATATATCTACACCAATAAATCCACCTTCAAAGAATTGATAGCCAAAAATAGATATTTGAGAGTGATAAAGAATAACAACACCGACAGCGATCGCACGTAAGCCATCTATCTCTGGTCGATACAAAATCTTCATTTAATAATCATTTTTATAAATATTTTACAAAAAATTCTTTAAAATTATTTTTTTAGTTCTGCTTGTGCAGCAGCTAATCTCGCAATAGGGACTCTGTATGGTGAACATGATACATAATTTAATCCTACTTTTGAGCAAAACTCAATACTTTTAGGATCGCCACCATGTTCTCCACAAATTCCAAGTTTTAATTTTTTATTTTGACTTTTTCCTTTTTCAACAGCTATTTCAACAAGATCTGCAACTCCATCATCGATAGATACAAATGGATCAATAGAAAATATTTTATTATCCAAATAATCATTTAAGAATTTTCCACTATCGTCTCTGCTAATTCCAAAAGTCGTTTGTGTTAAATCATTGGTTCCAAAACTAAAAAACTCTGCGTATTTAGCTATTTCTTTTGCTTTTATTACGGCCCTAGGTAGTTCAATCATTGTACCAACCATAAATTCTATTTTAATTTTATTGTGTTTTTGAACTTCACTTGCAATATTTATTACTAAATCCTTCATTATCCTGATTTCAGCCTCAGTAGAAATTAGAGGAATCATGATCTCTGGAAAAGCAGATTTAATTTTTTTCTTTTGTAGTTCAGCTAATGCTTCAAAAATAGCCCTACATTGCATTTCATAAATTTCTGGAAAAGATATACCAAGCCTACAACCTCTATGACCTAACATAGGGTTTTGCTCATGCAGTTCTTCAATTCTAGTTTCAACTTCTTTGATTGGTAGTCCTACTACATCGGCAACTTCATTTATTTCTTTACTTGTTCTTGGTAAAAATTCATGAAGAGGAGGATCTAACAATCTGACTGTAACAGGCAAACCACTCATAATTTTAAAAATTTCTACAAAATCTTTTTTTTGATGAGGCAAAAGTTTATCAAGTGCTTTTAATCTATCTTCTTTAGTTCTAGATAAAATCATTTCTCGAACAGATAAAATTCTCTCTTCATCAAAAAACATATGTTCAGTTCTGCAAAGACCAATGCCTTCTGCTCCAAAATCTTTTGCAGTTTTAGTATCTTTTGGTGTTTCTGAATTAGTTCTAACATTTAATTTTCTAAAACTATCTGCCCATGACATTAATTTTGAAAAATCACCCGAAATTTCAGGTTTCACAGTTGCAACACTTCCCGATATAATTCTACCTGTTGATCCATCAATTGTTATTACTTCACCCTCTTTAATTTCTAAAGATGCAGTTTTGAAAGATTTATTTTCATAATTAATATCAATTTCACTAGAACCGGAAACACAAGGTCGCCCCATTCCTCTTGCAACAACAGCTGCATGACTTGTCATACCCCCTCTTGCAGTTAAAATTCCTTTTGCTGCATGCATTCCTTGAATATCCTCTGGCGAAGTTTCCACCCTAACCAAAATTGTATCTTGCATCATTCCATTCAATCTTTCAGCCTCTTCAGAAGTAAAAACAACTTTTCCACTAGCTGCACCTGGAGAAGCTGGCAAACCATTAGCTATAACATTAATTAAGCTTTTCTCATCTAACGTTGGATGGAGCAATGTGTCTAAAGAATTTGGATCGATCCTTAAAACAGCTTCTTTTTTTGAAATTAGTTTTTCTTTTACCATATCGACTGCAATCTTTACCGCTGATTTAGCAGTCCTTTTTCCAGATCTAGTTTGTAGCATCCATAGTTTTTTATTTTCAACTGTGAACTCAACATCTTGCATGTCTTTATAGTGTTTTTCTAATTTCTTTAATATTTTGTGAAGTTGCTTATAAACATCTGGCATAACTTCTTCCATTGATGAATCTTTAACTTTAGCTTGTTGTCTAGCTTTTTTAGTTATGTATTGTGGTGTTCTGGTTCCAGCTACAACATCTTCACCTTGGGCATTAATTAAATATTCGCCATAAATTTCGTTTAATCCATCCGAGGGGTTTCTTGTAAATACAACACCTGTTGCACAATCTTCACCCATATTACCAAAAACCATTGACTGTACATTTACCGCCGTGCCCCATTCTGCAGGGATTTGATTTAATTTTCGATAAACTTTTGCTCTATTGCTCTCCCAAGACAAAAATACTGCACTAACTGCTCCAAGTAATTGCTGATAAACATCTTGAGGAAAGTCTTTTTTAGCTTTTTCTTTTACTGTTCTTTTAAAATCAATTATCAAACCATCCCAATCATTTTCATCAAGATCAGTATCTAGGAGAACTCCTTTTGTAAGCTTATAATTTTCAATTAATTCTTCAAAGTGATAGCCTTCAACACCCATCACTACATTGCCATACATTTGAATAAATCTTCTATAGCTATCTTTAGCAAATCTTCCATTTGAAGTTTTTGAAGCTAAAGCACTTACAGTCTTATCGTTTAAACCTAAGTTTAAAATTGTATCCATCATTCCTGGCATAGATACTCTTGCTCCAGATCTTACTGAAAGTAGTAAAGGATTTTTTAAATCACCAAATTTTTTACCAACATCTTTTTCGATAATTTTTAATTCTTTTTTAATTTGGGCTACTAAACTTTTGTTCAATTTTTTTTTATCTTTATAAAAAAGCTCACATACCTTTGTTGAAATTGTAAATCCTGGTGGAACTGGAAGACCCATTCTTCCCATTTCAGATAAATTGGCACCTTTGCCACCTAAAAAATTTTTAGGATTTTTTATTTTTTTACTATCTTTAGATTTAAAATTTAAAATTAGCTTTTTCATTGGTGGGAATCGATTAAAGAAAAGTTAACATAATAATCGAATGTTTTACATAACATTTGGATTAGTTCCAATCTGTTTTTCTTTATTGTAATATCGTCTTCATTTACAGTCACGTTATCGAAAAAATCAAAAATTACTTTTTTAGACTCAGCCAAATTTTTGATGGATACTTCAAAATCCTCATCTTTATTAATATTTTGAAAGTATTTTCTTAATTCATTTATTTTTTTGTATAAATTTTTTTCAAATTCAGTTTTGAATATACCAGGGTCAGTTGTATTTGATAATTCTATGTTTTTATCTTTTAACTCGCTTTCTAATATACTTGAAGCTCTTTTAAAGCTTGAAACTACATCTTTGCCATTGGATTTATTAATAAACTTATTTAAACTTTTAGCCTTACCAAAAACAATCACAGATTGATCTAGATTTAAAAAGCTAGTAGAGGCTTGAATAATATCGGTACGTATTTTTTCCTCTTTCAAATAAAATTTTAATCTATCCATTAAAAAACTTATTAATTCAGTCTGAAGAGATTTGTTTTCAAATTTAAAACCTTGGTCTAGATATAAGCTAGCTGAATAACTGATCAAATCTCTTATTTTAAAATCTTTTTTATTTTCAATTATCGTTTTAATTATTCCTAAAGCCAATCTTCTTAGGGCAAATGGGTCTTTTGAGCTTGTTGGCTTTTGATTTATTCCAAAAAAACCAACTAAAGTATCTATTTTATCTGCCAAAGATAATGCCACACTGTATGGTTTTCTAGGTACTTTTGACTTTAGTCCAGCTGGCAAATATTGTTCACTTATAGCTTTACAAACATCTTTCTCAAAACCCTGGGCTTCTGCAAAATAACCACCCATAATTCCTTGAAGTTCTGGAAACTCTCCAACAAGTTTTGAAACTAGATCAACCTTACAAATCGATGCAGATAATTCAACTTTATCTTTGCTAATTAATAATTCATCAGAAAGCATTCCACCTAGTTTTCTCATTCTTTGGACTTTGTCAAAATATGTTCCAAGTCCTTTGAAATAATTAATAGATTTAAGCATAGAAACTCTTTTGACTAGATTTTGTGATTTGTCTTTTTTCCAAAAAAACTCGGCATCGTTCAATCTAGCTTCAACGACTCTTTCATTTCCAAGTTTTATTAATCCATTTATATCTTTCTTGTTAGTTACAACTAAAAATTCATTTGTAATATTTCCTTTTTTATCAAAAGTTGGAAAATATTTTTGATGATATTGCATAGTAATTATTAAAATTTCTTTAGGAATATTTAGAAATTTTCTATCAAATTCACACAATATAACATTTGGTTGGTCCGTTAGATCAACAACTTCATCAAGTAACTTAGGATTATTTTCAATTGTTATATTTTTCTTACTAGAAATATCATTTAATTTTTTTTCTATTAAGTTTTTTCTTAA
Organism: Candidatus Pelagibacter sp.; assembly: GCA_028097785.1. The sequence goes on from JAOHFB010000003.1 coordinate 6,186, forward strand.
ATTGTGATCTATGGTTATATTTAGTTTTTTGAAAAAATTATTATAATCTCTAAAATCAACAAATATCTTTTTTTTCTCTTCAAACTCTTTATCTAAAAATGTTGAATTTGAAGATGTTAAATGATGAAAATTAAAAGTTAAATTTTTTTTATCAAATATTGCTAAAATTGATTTTAATGGCCTTCCCCACTTTAATTTAAAATCACTCCACCTCATAGATTTTTTCCACTGAATTTTATGCAATATTGATGGAACTAACTGTTCTAATAAATGTTGAGTATTAAGTTTTTTTGATTTTGTTTTAAAAAAATAAAATTCACCCTTATCTATTGTTTGTTTAAAAAGGTCTTTTTTATTAATATTATTTGATCTGATAAATCCTTCCAATGCTACTTCTGGAGCTTTTACATTTGGCCCTTTTATTTCCTCTGATTTTAAAGTTATCTTTTTTTGTAAACCTTCAAATAGAATAACTAATCTATTAGGTGTTGAAAATGATGAGCTTTTTTTAAATGAAATAGATTTTTCATTAAATTCTTTAATAAAACTGTTTAATAATTCTTCTCTTAAACTTTTTTGAAGAGATGAAGGTATTTCTTCACTAAATAATTCTAAAAAAAATTCTGACATTTAGCTTTGACTATCTAACCAAATACCTGCAGCTAATTTAGTTATATCTCGTATTCTTCCAATATATCCAGCTCTTTGAGCAACACTTATTGCTCCTCTCGCATCAAGAATATTAAATATATGACTTGCTTTTAAACATTGATCATACGCTGGTAATGATATTTTTTTTTCTACAAGAGATTTGGCCTCATGTTCAATCATATCAAACATTTTTAATAAACTTTCAACATTTGCGTACTCAAAATTGTATGCAGAAAATTCTTTTTCAGCTTGATGAAAAACGTCATGATATTTTACCCCCTCGTCATTCCATAACAGGTCATAAACATTCTTTTGTTGTTGAGTGAACATGCTTATTCTTTCTAATCCATATGTAATTTCAACTGAAACAGGTTTACATTCATACCCTGCCATTTGTTGAAAATATGTAAATTGTGTAATCTCCATACCATCGCACCAAACTTCCCAGCCTAATCCTGCCGCACCAAGGGTTGGGCTTTCCCAATCATCTTCAACAAACCTGATATCATGTTCATTATGATCAATACCAATTACAGACAAACTATTAAGATATAATTTTTTTATATTATCTGGTGAAGGTTTTATTAAAACTTGAAATTGATAATAATGTTGCAATCTATTTGGGTTGTCACCATATCTTCCATCTGTTGGTCTCCTTGATGGCTGCACATAAGCAGCTTTCCAATGTTTTGGGCCTAGCGATCTAAGTGTTGTTGCTGGATGAAATGTACCAGCACCCACTTCCATATCATATGGCTGAAGAACAATACATCCTTGTTTGCTCCAAAATTTTTGAAGATTAAGAATTGTATCTTGAAATGATTGAAATTTTTGTTTTGGTTTTTTTGATTTAGAAACCATATCTTTGCCAGATTGACCTTTCATCTAAAATATTGGCTAATTGATCTAATTGATTATTAGAAGAAGAAAGTTTTTGACTTAACCAACCTTTAGATTTTTCAAATTTTTTAATAACAACATCATTTCCAAATTTTTCTTTAAGAACTTGATGGGCATCTCCTATTCCATCTATTAGACCTAAATCTTTAGCTTTACTTCCAGACCAAAATTCTCCAGAAAATAACTCTACTTCAGATGTGTTTAACTTAGATCCTCTACTTTTCTCTACTACATCAATAAAATCTTTATGTAAATCTAGCTGAATATTTTTTAATCTTTCTATATCCTCATTTTTTTCTTCTAAAAAAGGATCTAAAGTACTTTTGTTTTTTCCAGCTGTATGAACTCTTCTTTCAACACCAATTTTTTTTATTAACTCAGTAAACCCAAATGAAGAATAGATAACCCCTATAGATCCAATTATTGAACTTGAATTTGCATAAATTTCATCCCCAGCGCATGAAATTAAATATCCACCGGATGCCGCAACATCTTCAGCAAATACAATTACTTTTTTTTTTGTATTATTGGATTGTTGTCTAATAAAATTATAAATCATATGAGACTGAACTGGTGATCCACCAGGTGAATTTACAGTTATGGCTACACATGAGGCCTTTTTTAATGAAAAAGCCTTTTTAATAAGCTCTTCTTGACCCGCAAAATCAATACCTTGTTTAAATTTCCCGGCATTTCCAATAACTCCATTTAATTTAATATGAGCTACGGTCTTTTTCTTTTTAAAAAAAGAGAACATTATTATTCCTTATAGAATTAATTATTGAATATATTAATTACTTATAAATGAAGAATTAGGTGCGTCAATTGATAAGTAATATATAAAACTCAAATATATTAATTTAAAATCATTATGGGAACCGTAGTTCAGCTTAAAAATCAAATAAACAACTCATACTTTCAACTTAAGGATTCTGTTGAGGATAAGCTTATTCTTACTGAAGAAAAAATAAAATCAAAATTAGCGAGTGATGTCGGGCTGGTTCAAAAAATGACTGAATACCATATTCAAACTGGGGGTAAAAGATTAAGAGCTCTATTAACTCTGGGGTCAGCAAAATTATGTGGATACTCTAAAGGTTCAAGAGATATTAATTTGGCTGCTTGTGTTGAATTAATTCATAGTGCAACTCTAATGCATGATGATGTAATTGATGAAGGGACTGTAAGAAGAGGCAAAGATACATTAAATAAGGTTTGGGATAATCATTCTTCAGTTTTAATTGGAGACTATTTATTAAGTAGATGTTTTGAAATGATGGTAGAGGATGGTAATTTAGAAGTTTTAAAATTGTTATCATCAACTTCCTCAAAAATTGCTCAAGGAGAAGTTTTACAACTTCAACATAAAGGTGAGGTTGATATGCTTGAGGAAACTTATCTAAAAATTATATCAGCAAAAACTGCTGAGCTTTTTGCAGCAGCAACAAAAGTAGGTGCAATTTTATCAGAAGTCGATTCTAAAGAAAAAGATGCTCTTGAATTCTATGGTCGAAATCTTGGATTAACTTTTCAAATTGCAGATGATACGCTTGATTACAATTCAGATTTAAAATTATTTGGTAAAAAGATAGGTCAAGATTTTTTTGAAGGTAAGATTACTTTGCCTGTAATTTTATTATTTCAAAAAATAGATAGTGATGAAAAAAAATTATTAATAGAATTTTTTAAAAAAGACATAAGAGAAAAAAATGACTTTAACAAAATAATTGTTTTAATAAAAAAATATGACATCATAAATGAGTGCTATCAAAAAGCTCAACATTACATCAATCTTGCTTCAAACTCTCTTACAGTATTTAAAGAGTCAAAAGAAAAATCAATTCTTAAAAATCTAACCTCATTCAGTCTAGCTAGAAATTTTTAAGGACTTAATAAAGATTTTATCCAATTACCACTTTTATCAAAAGTATAATTTAGTCTTTCATGAATTCTGCTATCTCCATCTAACCAAAATTCAATTCTAGTTGGTGTTAAATTCCAACCAGACCAATGCTTAGGTCTTGGTACATTGTTTATATCATCAAATTTTTGCTTAAACTCTCTAATTGAGTTTGAGAGTTCATCTCTATTTTTTAATTCTTTACTTTGTTTTGATGCCCAAGCTCCAATCCTACTGTCATACCCTCGTGAATTATAATACTGATCGGCTACACTGTCTTCTACTTGAGTTATAGTTCCGCTAATTCTTATTTGTCTTAAAAGACTTTTCCAATGAAAACACATTGCAGCATTTGGATTTTCTTTAAGTTCATTTCCTTTTTGACTATTTAAATTTGTATAAAATACAAAGCCGTTTTGATTGAACTCTTTTAATAAAACCATTCTGACTGCTGGTATATTATTCTTATTAGATGTTGCTAACGACAGAGCGTTAGGATCATTAGGCTCTGATTTTTTTGCTTCATCCATCCAAACTTTAAACAATTCAATAGGATCGTCTAGATCTAAGAAGCAGTTATTCAGACCAAGTGAGTTTTTTTGATTCATAATTTAAACAAAATAATCTATACAATATAAATAATGTCATTTAATACTTTTGGAAAGCTATTTCGTTTCTCAACTTGGGGAGAATCTCACGGACCTGCAATAGGTTGTGTTATCGATGGATGCCCACCCAATATAAGTATTAAGGAACAAGATATTCAAATTGAATTAGATAAAAGAAAACCAGGACAATCAAAATTTACAACTCAACGTAAAGAAGATGATAAAGTTCAAATTTTATCAGGCGTGTTTGAGGGAAAAACAACTGGGACGCCTATATCACTCATAATTTACAACAAAGATATGAGATCAAAAGATTATGGAAATATTAAAGATAAATTTAGACCAGGACATGCTGATTTAACTTATTTTAAGAAATATGGAATTAGAGATTATAGAGGTGGAGGCAGATCCTCCGCAAGAGAAACTGCAGCTCGTGTTGCTGCTGGTGCAATTGCAAAACTAGTTCTAAAAAATAAGTTAGGTAAAAAGTTTAAAGTTATAGGTGCCGTTACCCAACTAGGAATATTGGGATGTGATGTTAATCAATGGAACGATAAAGTAATAACTAAAAATCCATTTTTCTGCCCAGATAAATCGATGATTAAACTTTGGGAAAAATATTTATTAGGTGTAAGAAAATCTGGATCTTCTTGTGGAGCTGTTATTGAAATAAGAGCAAGAGGCATACCTGCGGGATTAGGTGCCCCTATATATTCAAAATTAGATTCTGATATTGCTTCTGGCTTAATGAGTATTAACGCTGTTAAAGGCGTAAACATTGGATCTGGAATGAACTCAGCACAATTAAGTGGAGAACAAAACTCAGATGAAATTTCTCAAAAAGGTAAAAAATTAAAATTTAACTCCAATAATGCTGGGGGAATCTTGGGTGGCATATCAAGTGGTCAAGAAATTATTGCTTCTTTTGCTGTAAAACCTACTTCATCAATTTTAACCACTAGAAAAACAATTAATAAATTTGGAAAAAATACAACTATTTCAGTTAAAGGAAGACATGACCCGTGTGTAGGAATAAGAGCTGTACCCGTTGGTGAGGCTATGATGAATTGTGTTTTATTGGATCATTACTTAATGCACAAAGCTCAGTGCAGTTAATCTAAATTAATTTTTTACTACTTTAATAGAGTCTTTTGTAAACAAGACATCTAAAATTTTCTTTGAAATTTGTGAAGCATTTAACCCTGCAAAATCATACATTTTTTTAGGATTATCTTGTTCGATAAAAGTATCAGGTAGTGTCATTGCTCTAAACTTCAATCCTTTATCAAATATTCCTTTTTCAGCTAATAAATTTTTAACATGAGAACCAAAACCACCTATTGATCCCTCTTCAATAGTGATCATTACATCATGCTCTCTTGCACACTTCAAAATAAGTTCTTGATCTAAAGGTTTAGCAAATCTAGCATCAACAATTGTTACTGATACACCTTTATTCTTCAATTCCTCAGCTGCTGATTTGCACTCTTCAAGTCTTGTTCCCAAACTTAAAATGCAAACTTGATTTCCTTCTTGAACTACTTTTCCTTTTCCAATTTCAATTTTTTCCTCGATTGAAGGTAAATCTAGACCTACTCCTGTTCCTCTAGGATACCTAATTGCACATGGCTTATCGTTAATATCAACAGATGTATTAATCATTTTTACTAACTCAACCTCATCACTCGCAGCCATTACAATAAAATTAGGTAAGGTAGATAGGTATGTAATATCAAATGAACCAGCATGTGTAGAACCATCTGCACCAACTAGACCTGCTCTATCTATTGCAAACCTTACGGGTAAACATTGAATAGCTACATCATGTACAACTTGATCGTAAGCTCTTTGAAGAAAAGTGGAATAAATTGCAGCATAAGGTTTATAACCTTCTGTTGCTAGACCAGCCGCAAAAGTCACAGCATGTTGTTCTGCTATACCAACATCAAACATTCTTTTAGGAAATTCTTTTCCAAAAATATCCATACCTGTACCACCTGGCATTGCTGCTGTAATCCCCACAATTTTACTATCTTTTTGAGCATGCTTAACTAACGTATTGGCAAACACTTTAGTATAAGCTGGAAGATTGCTTCCACTTTTAACTTGTTCACCTGTCTTCACATTAAATTTTGAAACACCATGGTAATGGTCAGGTGCTTTTTCTGCATACGAGTAGCCTTTTCCTTTTTGTGTTTTAATATGGATCATGATTGGACCATCATGTTTAGAGTCTCTTGCATTTTTAAGAATTGGAACAAGACTAGTAAGATCGTGACCATCAATTGGGCCAGCGTAATAAAAACCTAATGAGTTAAATAATGTTCCTCCCGTAACTGCTGACCTTAGAAAATCTTCAGCTTTACCGGCTTTTGCACTAAATCGTTTTGAAAACGAGGACATTATTAATTTAATGGTTTCCCTTAAACTAAAATAAATTTTTCCAGTAAATAACTTTGCAAGATAAGTTCTCATGGCACCTACTGGTTTTGCAATTGACATATCGTTATCATTCAAAATAACAATCATTTTAGTTTTTGATGCTCCAGCATTATTCATTGCCTCATAAGCCATTCCAGCACTTATTGCTCCATCTCCAATTACAGCAACTACATTAGATGATTTGTTTGCTAATTTATTTGCTTCTGCAATTCCTAATGCTGAGGATATAGAAGTTGAGCTATGAGCTGCACCAAAAGGATCATATTCACTTTCAGACCTTTTTGTAAACCCTGACAAACCATTGCCCTGTCTTAAAGATCTAATCTTATTTTTTCTTCCGGTTAAAATTTTGTGGGGATAAGATTGATGTCCCACATCCCAAATTAATTTATCATTAGGAGTATCAAAAACATAATGAAGAGCAACCGTAAGCTCTACTACACCTAAACCTGCACCTAAATGTCCACCAGTTTCTGACACTGCATCGATCATTTCTTCTCTAACTTCATCAGAAACTTTTTGCAAATCATGTTCTGATAGTTTTCTCAAGTCAGATGGAAAATTTATATCATTTAAAAATTTATAATTTTTCATTACTTGTCTCTGTGTAAAATATAATTCAATGTTTCTCTTATATTTTTAGAATTTTGACCGTATTGTTTTAAATTCTTATTTATTTTTAAGATAATTCTATCACAATATTTAACTGCATTAATATAACCAAGCAAACTTATTAATGTAGCTTTACCTTTTTTTTGGTCTTTTCCTGTTTTTTTCCCAGCTTTTTTTGAGCTACCTCTAAAATCAATTAAATCATCAGCAATTTGAAATAATAAACCTATTTCAGAGCCAATATTTTCAAAAAATTTAATTTCCTTACTATTTTTTCTCTTAATTATTGCAGGTGCAGCACTACAAAAACTAAATAATTTTCCTGTTTTTTTTATTTCCATTTCTATAATCTTATTTTGAGATATTCTTTTTTTTTCATAACTAAGATCTAAGTACTGACCACCGGCTATCCCTAGATGACCCGAACATTCAGATAATTTTTTAATTAAATCAATTTTAATTTTTTCACTTATTTTCAAAGAAGGACTTGCTAAAATTTCAAATGCCATTGTAAGCAATGAATTTCCAGCAAGGACCGCTGTGGATTCCCCAAACTTAATGTGCGTAGATGGTTTTCCTCTTCTAATTTTATCATTATCCATGCATGGCAAATCATCATGAATAAGAGAATAAGCATGAATACATTCTACGGCAGCCCCAATAGAAATTAATGTTTTATAATTTATTGATAATAGTGAGCCAATATCCACTAAGATTTTAGATCGAATTTTTTTTCCACCAGGAAATAAACCATATCTCATGGCAGGAAGTAATTTAGAATTGTTTTGTCTTTTTAAAAATTTATTCAAAAAAAAGTTTGTGTCTTTAGCAATTCTATCAAGTTTATTTTTCATTTTTTTTAATAATCTCTTTAATTTTTTTATTAGTATCTTCACCTATTGATCTAAAGCTTTTATTAAATTTTTTTTCAATGATATTGTTTAACTTCAATAATTTTTGATAACTTTCTACAGAATTATTTAGATCTTTTTCATTTTCTAAAGACTCTATTATTTGATTTGCTTGATCTGTAAGATCCTCAAGAGTGCTTTCATTATTATCAGGTAGTAAATTTTTATCTTTCATATAATAATAACTATTAATACATGAAAGCTATTCAAGCAAATATCAAAAAAGCTAAAAAATATTTAGATAAAAATCATTGTATAGCTGTTCCCACCGAAACAGTATATGGATTAGCTGGTAATGCTTATTCAGATCAGTCTGCTAAAAAAATTTTCAAGTTGAAAAAAAGACCTTTGAACAATCCTTTGATTGTTCATTATTATGATATTAATAAACTAAAGAATGATTGTGTTATTAATGATAACTTTATCAAGTTATATGACAAGTTTTCTCCCGGCCCAATTACCTTCATCTTGAAATTAAAAAAAGGTTCAAAAATTTCTAAATTTGTAACTAATAAACAAAAAAGTCTTGCTGTTCGTTTTCCTAAACATCCTTTGTTTAGAAAACTACTTAAAAGTTTAAATTATCCATTGGCTGCTCCCAGTGCAAATATGTCAACTAGATTAAGCTCAGTTAAAGCTTCTGATGTGATTGAAGAGTTTGGATCAAAAATTAAATATGTGTTAGATGGAGGAAAATGCAAGATAGGCCTAGAATCAACAATTGTTAGTCTTTTAGATAAACCAACAATACTTAGGTATGGAGGATTAGATATTTCAAAAATAAAAAAAGTATTAAACAAAAAACTTTTAGTTAAGACTACTTCAAAAAAGAAAATTGCACCTGGACAATTTCCTCTACATTACTCTCCTGGTATCCCATTAAGAATAAATGCCATAAAACCTAAAAAAGATGAAGCTTTTGTATTAATAAAAAAGAGAAAAACTAAATTTAAAAATTACTACTATTTAAGTAAAAAAAATGATCTTCAGCAATCAGCTAGAAATCTATACACAATTTTAAGAAAAATTAAAAAAGATGGTTATAAAATGATTGCAGTTGAAAGAATTCAAAACAAAGGTATTGGCAGAACAATAAACGACAGATTAACTAGAGCCTCAAAATATTAAATGACTAATTCAATTGAAGTAATTAATTTATCTAAAAGTTATAAATCAAAACAAGCTGTAGATAATATTAACTTTAAAATTAATGAAAATGAAATAGTTGGTCTCTTAGGACCAAATGGATGTGGAAAAACAACTACAATTGGAATGATGCTTGGATTATTAAAGCCAACTAGTGGACAAGTTTTAATTAATGGAATGGATATTGAGAAAAACAAAATTTCTCTTCTTCATAAAATGAATTTTATTTCTCCATACATAGAATTACCAAAAAAACTTACAGTAAGGCAAAATTTAGTAGTCTATGGAAAATTATATAATGTGAATAATCTTAACGATCAAATTGACTACTTATCCAATAAGTTAAGATTAAATACATTATTAGACAATATTACGGGAGAACTTTCTTCTGGACAAAAAAATAGGGTGAGTTTAGCAAAAGCATTAATTAATAATCCTACAGTACTTTTGCTTGATGAACCTACTGCATCTTTGGATCCTGAGACCGGAGATTTTGTTAGAACTTTTTTAGAAAATTATAAGAAAGAAAATAAAATATCAGTATTACTTGCCTCACATAATATGGATGAGGTTAAGAGATTGTGTAACACAGTTTTGATGATGAAAGGTGGCATAATTGTAGATAGAGGTACCCCTGATCATTTAATTACAAAACACGGAAGAAAAAATTTAGAGGAAGTTTTTTTAGAACTTGTGAGAGACAAAAATGAATTTAACTAGAATTTATGGTCTTTTTTTAAGACACTTTTATTTGATTACAAGATCATTTCCTAGAATTTTAGATTTGATTTATTGGCCATCTATTCAAATTACATTATGGGGCTTTATTTCAAATTTTTTTGCTGACCACAGCACCTATTATAATGGAGCTGTTGGTGTAATACTTTCTTGTGCAATTCTGTACGATTTTTTGTTTAGAACTAGCATTGGATTTAATATGTTATTTTTAGAGGAAATTTGGAGCAGAAATTTTACCAACTTATTTATTGCTCCAATGAAAATCAGTGAAATTATTGTATCACTTGTTTTTACTGCTTTAATTAGAGCTTTAATCGGTTTGGTTCCAGCAATATTATTAACCTCCCCTCTGTTTGGAATTTCTTTATTAGATTTAGGCATACCTCTAGCATTTCTTTTTTTAAGTTTATATATTTTTGGAATTACCCTTGGTTTGTTTGTTTCTGCAGGATTACTGAGGTTTGGTCCATCTTTTGAAAATATTGCGTGGTCGACTATGTTCTTGCTGGCACCGTTTGGATGTATTTATTACCCAGTTGAAACTTTACCAGGGATTTTCCAATCGATAGCTTATGCTCTTCCATTGGTTTATATTTTTGAAGAAACAAGAAATATCTTAGTTAATCAATCTGTTAATTATGAGAATATCATTCAGGCTCTTTATTTAAACTGTGCTTATCTAATTGCTGCTATATCAGTATTTTACTATTCTTTTGATAAAGCTAGAGAGAAAGGAACTTTAATAAATATAGGCGAATAAATTGGCGCGCCTGCTAGGAGTCGAACCCAGAACCTCCTGATCCGAAGTCAGGCGCTCTATCCAGTTGAGCTACAAGCGCGTATAGTATTAATATTACATTTTATGGAAAAAAACATTAATTTTATAGTTGGAGAAAATGAAAATAATCTAAGAGTTGATGTTTTAATCAACAAAAGAGAAGAGCTGATTAGCCGAACTAGAATTAAAAATTTAATTCTTAAAGAAAAACTAAAATTAAATGATGAAATTATTAAAAGTCCCTCAAAAAAAGTTTTAACTGGTGACAAATTAAGTCTCAATATACCAGAACCTCAGGAAGCTTCGTTAAAACCCTATGATTTTAAACTAGATATAGTTCATGAAGATAATGACCTTTTAGTAATTAACAAGCCAGCTGGAATTATTATGCACCCAGGTGCTGGAAACTATGACAAAACAATTGTCAATGCTTTGATGCATTATGATAAAAATTCACTTTCAACTATTGGAGATGAACTTAGGCCTGGGATTGTCCACAGAATTGATAAAAATACCTCAGGTTTAGTCGTAATTGCAAAAAATAATGAAACACATGAAAACTTATCAAAACAATTTAGCGATCATACAATCACAAGAATTTATCAGCTTTTAATTTGGGGTAAACTAAGACCTTCTACAGGTAGAATTGATACCTTCATAACTCGAAGCTCCAAGAACAGACAGTTGATGGAAGTTAGTCGATCTAAAGGTAAGCAAGCAATTACAAATTATAAGACTATCGAAATTTTTGAAAACGATAAAACTCCAACATTAAGTCTAGTTGAGTGTAAATTAGAAACTGGAAGAACTCATCAAATTCGTGTTCATATGACTTATATGGGAAATAGTATTGTTGGAGATGATAAATATAAAAAGAAATACAAAAAGTTAAAAAATATTGATTTCGAAATAGAAAGATCAATTTCAAAATTAGATAGACAATTTTTGCATGCAAAAACTCTAGGTTTTATTCATCCTAAAACTAATGAAGAAATGATTTTTTCCTCAATTTTGCCACAAGAACTTAATAATTTATTAAAAATGCTTAGAAATACTAGCGAATAAATCATTGAAAATCTAATATAGTTAATTAAATAAACACAACCATGAACGCAACTTTTAATAGCAATGTTCCAGCTCTTTCAAATGAAGGAGGTCTTTCCGCATATTTAGAACAAATAAAAAAATTTCCGATGTTAGCGGCAGAAGAAGAATACATGTTAGCAAAAAATTGGAAAACTACTGGAAATATCAAAGCTGCTGAAAAACTAGTGACCAGCCATTTGAGACTAGTTGCTAAAATCGCAATGGGCTACAAAGGATATGGGCTTCCTGTAAATGAAATGATTTCTGAAGGTAATGTTGGACTTATGCAAGCAGTCAAAAAATTTGAACCTGAAAAAGGTTTTAGGTTAGCAACTTATGCTATGTGGTGGATCAAAGCATCTATTCAAGAATATATATTAAGATCTTGGAGCTTAGTTAAAATAGGAACTACTACAGCCCAAAAAAAATTATTCTTTAATCTTAAAAAAATAAAAAATCAAATTGCCCCTCAAACTGAAGGTGATTTAAGAGACGAACACGTAAATGAAATAGCTAATAAATTAGATGTAAGTAAGGATGAAGTTGTTTCAATGAATAGAAGGCTTTCTGGTAAAGAGTTTTCATTAAACGCTCAAGTAGGAGAAGATGGAGATGAATGGCAAGATTGGTTAGTTGATAAAGAACTAGATCATGATTTAAAGTTTGCTCATCAAGAAGAAATGGAACAAAGAAAAGATTTATTAAAAAATTCAATTAAGGTATTAAATGAAAGAGAAAAAGAAATTTTATACTCTAGAAGACTTAATGATAATCCAACAACTTTAGAAGATTTAAGTAAAAAACATAAAATTAGTAGAGAAAGAGTTAGACAAATAGAAAATAAAGCGTTTGAGAAATTGCAAAAGCAAATGTTACTAATGGCAAAATCTAAAAATCTGCTGCCAGCAAATTAAATATCAAAAGGATTTTCAACTAAAATAGTATCGTCTCTTTCAGGGCTAGTTGACACACTCGAAACTTTAGCACCTATAAACTCTTCCACTGCATAAATATATTTTTTTGCATTTTCAGGTAAAGCATCCATCTCTTTAATTCCATTTGTAGATGTTTTCCATCCAGGAAAGATTTTATAAATTGGTTTAATTTTTAATTGATCTTCAACTGCTGCAGGTAAATAATCAATTTTTTTTCCATCAAGTTCATATTCAACACACATTTTTATTTCATCGAGTTCATCAAGAACATCAAGTTTAGTAAGTGCAATACCATCTATACCTGAGATTTTAATTGTCTGTCTTACCAACACACCGTCAAACCAACCACATCTTCTTTTCCTGCTAGTTACAGTGCCAAATTCTTTTCCACGCGTACCTAATAATTCTCCAACATCATCAGTTAATTCAGTTGGAAAAGGACCTTCTCCAACTCTAGTTGTGTAGGCTTTTGTAATTCCCAAAACATAATTAATTGAATTCGGGCCACATCCTGTTCCTGTAGCAGCACTTGATGCAACTGTGTTAGAAGATGTTACATATGGATAAGTACCATGATCCACATCTAATAATATTCCTTGAGCACCTTCAAATAAAATTTTCTTTTTTTGTTTTTTAAACTCATCAATTTTTAGCCAAACTGGCTGAGAAAACTTTAATATTTGTGGTGCAATTTTTAATAAGTCTGATTTTAACTGTTCTTTTTCAAAAATTTTTTTTCCAAGTCCTTTTCTTATTGCATTATGATGAACCAGAACAGATTCTAATCTTTGATCTAAATTTTTTTCAGATCTAAGATCCATTACTCTTATAGATCTTCTGCCGACTTTATCCTCGTAGGCAGGACCAATTCCTCTTCTAGTCGTTCCAATTTTACCTTTACCTGCAGCATCTTCTCTAATTTCATCCATTTCTCTATGAAATGGTAAAATTAAGTTTGCTGCTTCAGAAATAATAAAATTATTGACGTTTACATCCACACCTTTTGATTTTATCTCTTCAATCTCCTCTAGTAATGCCCATGGGTCGACTACAACTCCATTTCCAATAATTGAGATTTTATTTTTTCTTACAATTCCAGATGGCAATAGTCTTAACTTATAAATCACACCATCAATTACGAGTGTATGTCCCGCGTTATGACCTCCTTGAAATCTAATTACTACATCAGCTTGCTCTGAAAGCCAGTCTACAATTTTACCCTTTCCTTCATCTCCCCATTGAGATCCAACTACAACTATATTTTTCATTACCTGAATTTTCTTTCTATATTAATTGTATGAAGATGATTAATTGGGCCATGACCTTTACCATATTTAGGATTAGTTCTAATGCCAGAACTTACATATTTAATCCCAAGCTCACAAGATTTCTTTATAGGTTTTCCACATGATAGAAAAGTGGTGATTGCACTAGATAGGGTGCAACCTGTTCCATGAGTATTTTGAGTATTGTATCTCTTACTATTAAAAATTTTAATATCAGATTTTGAAACAAATATATCCTGAACAGTGTTTGAGGGTAGGTGACCACCTTTAATTAATACATTATTTGCTCCAATTTCAATTAATTTGTGGGCAGCAAAAATCATATCCTCTTTACTTGTTATGATTGTATTAGTTAATATTTCAGCTTCGGGAATATTTGGCGTAATTAACGACGCCCTCATTATCAATTTCTTTTTTAATAACTTTATAGCCTTATCATCTATTAATTTTGCTCCTCCTTTTGCAACCATTACTGGGTCAAGAACTATTTTATTTACTTTTATATTTTTAAGAGAATTGATGACTGTCTCAATTACTTTAGAAGAATGTAACATACCAATTTTAATTGCATCAGGTTTAATATCTTTAGCTGTAAATAAAATTTGATTTAAAATTTCTTTTGGTGGAATTGGAACAATTGATTTAACTCCTGTTGTATTTTGAGCAGTAATAGCTGTAATCGCAGTCATTGCATAAGATCCGAGAGCAGTAATAGTTTTAATATCAGCTTGAATACCGGCGCCACCTGATGAGTCAGATCCTGCAATGATTAATACTTTAGAATTAGGACTCACTTTAATTTAGTTAAAATTATATTTAAACACTTCTCTAAAAGTTTTCTATTTTCACTTTCGCCCATTACTCTTATTTTTGATTCAGTGCCTGATGCTCTTACTAATATTCTTCCATGGCCATTCATTAATTTTTCTGCTTTTTTGATTGATTTTTTTACTTCAGAGTTATTAATTATTGATTTATCTTTGACTAAGACATTCTCTAGAATTTGAGGAGTTTTTTTAAATTTGTTAAAGAAAGAACTAGCTTTCTCTCCTTTTCTTATTGCAAATAAAACTTCTAATGCCACCAATAACCCATCTCCTGTTGTTGCAAATTTACCCAAAATAATATGTCCAGATTGCTCACCACCTAAATTAAAATTATTTTTTTGCATTTGTTCTTTTACATATCTATCCCCAACATTTGCTCTAATAAATTTTATTTTATTTGTTTCAAAAAATTTTTCTAATCCATAATTAGACATCAAGGTTCCAATAACTCCACCCTTTAACATTTTTTTATTTTTCCATCTAGTGGCTATAGCTGCTATTATTTGATCTCCATCAATTATATTTCCAAATTCATCGCTCATTATAATTCTATCGGCATCACCATCTAGAGAAATGCCAAGATGGGCTTTATATTTTTTTACTGCTTGTTTAATTTTTTTTGGATATGTCGAACCACAATTTTTATTAATATTTATTCCATTTGGATTTACACCAATTGTTATCACTTTTGCTCCTAAGGACTTAAGTAGTTCTGGTCCAGCTTTATAACCTGCACCATTTGCACAGTCGATTACAATTCTTAGTCCTCTTAAATTAAATTCTTTTGGAAAATTTTTTTTTAATATTTTTAAATATTCTTTTGTTCCACTTTCTAATCTTTTTACTCTACCTAACTTTTCAGGACTAGAAAGATTTTTAGAAATTTTTTTATCTATTAATTTTTCAATTTTTTTTTCAATTTTATCAGACAACTTCATTCCATCTGGACCAAACAGTTTTAAGCCATTATCATTATAAGGATTATGAGAAGCAGTTATCATAATACCCATGTTGGCTTTCATTGTTTTAGTTAGCATTGCCAAACCATTTGTTGGCATAGGGCCAAATGTATAAACATGCATTCCAGCTGAAGCTAATCCTGAAACAAGTGCTGGCTCAAGTGTATAGCCAGATAATCTGGTATCTTTAGCAATAATTGCAGTTTGTTTTCTTTTTTTTTGAGATCTAAAATATGTTCCTGATGCTAATCCGAACTTAAAAAACATATCTCCGTTAATATGTTTGCTATTAATAGCTCCTCTTATTCCATCAGTTCCAAAATATTTTTTTGTCATTACTTTTTTACAATTTCTCTAAAAACTTTTATACCTTGAAGTATTTCATTTACATCATGAATTCTTAAAATTTGTATACCTTGCATCATTAGATAAATTGAAGATGCTATTGTTCCTCCAACTCTACTTTTACTGTCACTCTTTCCTGCTATTTCTTTAATAAATCTCTTTCTTGAATTACCAACAAGTATAGGAAAACCCAGTGAATGAAAAATAGAAATTTTGCTAATAAGATTGATATTATGTTTCAAAATTTTTCCAAAACCTATACCTGGATCAATGATAATATTATTATGTTTAATACCAATTTTTTTTAAATAATTAATTTTCTGATCAAAAAAATCATATATATCTAATAATTCATTTTTATACCTGGGTTTATTCTGCATATTTTCAGGTGTTCCTTGTGAATGCTGTATAACAAAAGGTATCTTATATTTTTTTAAAACATTTATAGTTTCTGAGTCATATTCTAATCCAGAAACATCGTTAATAATTTTTACTCCACACTTGATTCCTTTTTTCATAATTTCAGATTTTCTAGCATCTAATGAAATTGGAATTTTTTTTCCTATCAATTGAATAATTTTTTCTATTCTTTTCCATTCTATTTTATTATCTACTGATTTTGATCCTGGACGAGTAGACTCACCGCCTATATCAATAATATTTGCTCCTGAATCAAACATTTCTAAAGCATGTTTTAAACCTTTCTTAGTTGTATTAAAATTTCCTCCATCAGAAAAACTATCTGGAGTGAGATTCAATACCCCCATTATATTTGGAATCTGTAAAAAATTTAAATTCGAAAAATTTTTTTTTTTTGATCTTATTTTTTTTAAATCTAGTTTAATTAATTTTTTTAATGATTTTGAAAGACCATTAATCTTGTTTATAGAAATTTTTTTTTTTGAAGTTCTTGATATGATTTCGATATGATCAAACGAAATGTTTTTATTGCCATTGAGAGGAATTGCTTTATTGCTATTAACTAGCAATCTTGACTCATCTCCATAGTAGAAATTACACACCCTAGTGTAATATCTTCTCATTTATTTTGTTTAATGAACTATTTTTGGTTTTAAACCCATGGCACCAAGCGCTGAGCTTTGATCATCATTTTCTTCTGGTTTTTCAACCACTTTATCTTTTGGATATAAATTTTTATTAATTATATTCTCTATTTCTTCACCTGTTAATGTCTCATAAGTTATAAGTGCTTTAGCAATTTTATGTAGGTCATCAATTTTTTCAGTTAATATTTTAGTGGCTTGATTGTAACCTTCATCAACCAGCTTTCTAATTTCTTTATCTATTTTTTGAGCCACTTCTTCTGAAACAGATTGTGTTTGAGTCACTGATCTTCCTAAAAATACCTCTTCTTGGTTTTCACCATATTCAATTGGTCCCATTTCTTCACTCATTCCATATTTTGTAACCATAGCTCTAGCAAGTTGTGTGGCTTGATTGATATCTGAACCACTACCGCCTCCTGCTCCAGTAGAAATATTATCTTTTCCAAAAATTAATTCTTCTGCAACTCTACCTCCAAAACACACCGCCATTCTAGCTTTTAAGTATTTTATTGAATATCCATGCTTATCTCTTTCAGGTAAATTCATAACCATACCCAAAGCTCTACCTCTTGGTATAATTGTTGCTTTATGGATTGGATCATAGCTTGGCATATTAAATGAAACTAAAGCATGTCCTCCTTCATGATATGCTGTTAATTTCTTTTCGTCTTCGGTCATTACCATTGAACGTCTCTCGGATCCCATCATCACTTTGTCTTTAGCTTCTTCAAATTCAATTAAAGTCACAATTCTTTTATTTTTTCTTGCAGCCAGCAAAGCCGACTCATTAACTAGATTAGCTAAATCAGCCCCTGAAAATCCAGGCGTCCCTCTTGCTATAGTTCGTAAATTAACATCTGGTGCCATTTTAATTTTTTTAACATGAACTTTTAAGATTTTTTCTCTTCCTATGATATCTGGATTTGAAACAACTACTTGTCTATCAAATCTACCAGGTCTTAACAAAGCTGGATCAAGTACATCTGGTCTGTTAGTGGCCGCAATAATAATAACACCTTCGTTAGTATCAAATCCATCCATTTCAACTAACAACTGGTTTAAAGTTTGCTCTCGTTCATCATTTCCCCCACCTAGACCTGCGCCCCTGCTACGACCTACTGCATCTATTTCATCAATAAAAATTATACATGGCGAATTTTTTTTACCTTGTTCAAACATATCTCTAACTCTTGAAGCGCCAACTCCGACAAACATTTCCACAAAATCTGAACCTGAAATAGTAAAAAATGGAACACCAGCTTCTCCCGCTATTGCTCTAGCTAATAATGTTTTACCTGTTCCAGGAGGCCCAACTAATAAAGCTCCTCGGGGAATTTTTCCACCTAGCCTACTAAACTTTTTTGGATCTTTCAAAAATTCTACAATCTCTTCTACTTCCTCTTTTGCTTCTTCGACACCTGCCACATCATTAAATGTAACTTTTCCTTTAAGCTCATTCATCATTTTAGCTTTAGATTTTCCAAATCCCATAGCCCCACCTTTGCCACCTTGCATTTGTCTCATAAAGAAAATCCACACAGCTATTAGTAGCAACATTGGAAACCAAGATAAAAGAACTCCAAATAATGAAGGCATTTTCTCTTCTAGAGGCGAAGCAGAGATACTTACTCCTTTATCTGATAATTTTTCAATTAAATTTGGATCATTGGGTGAGTAAGTTGAAAATGAATTACCATTTGAAAATACACCTTTAATATTGTTTCCTTGGATCTCAACTTTTAAAACTTCTCCGTTTTCAACAGAGGTTAAAAATTCAGAAAAAATTATTTGATTGCCACCTCTAATATTTGATTGAGGGTTTTTAAACATATTGTAAAGACCGATAGTCAGGAAGACAATAATTCCCCACATGGCCAAATTCTTTAAATTCATAGTGCTAAGATAATAATTATTGGGAGTTAAACAAGTGACAAAATATCATTAATTAAATGAATTTTGTTACTCTTTAGACAAAATTACGGTTTCATTAACCTTTTTAATAATGCAGCCTCCTAAAGTAACTTTAAAGGAAGATTTAGTGTTAATTAAGTCGATAACTTTATCAATTTTTTTTCCTCTGACAGCATAATATTTTTTACCTACAATTTTAATTATCTCAGTTAAAGATCTAAATACAACTTCATTTGACTGAGAAAAAAAATTATCATTTAGAATAATATCATTTTTTTTACTTAAAATTGTTACATTATCTTCTAAATTTTTTTTGGTGTAAAACTCTATATTCTCATTTGCAAATTTTAGATTTTTAATTGTTAAAAAAAACTTTTTTCTATCCAATCCTTCTGAACTTAATTGTTCTAAAAAATTTCTTACTTTAACTCTTTTAAAACTATCATCTTCATTTGAGGGGTCTTTAATATATGATCCAAATATAAAATTACTTATATATATCAAATCCTTTTTATCTATTTTAATTAAAGGTCTAATCAAATTGATCTGATTTTTATGTGTCTCTTTATCTAATGAAATTAATCCCTTGAGACCACTACCTCTCAAAATTCTTATAAAAAAATTTTCAAATAAATCATCTAAATGATGACCAAGTAAAATATTTTGTATTTTATACTTTTTTGCAGCATCAGTTAATAGCTTGTATCTTTTTTCTCTAGCAATCGATTGTATATTTTTTTTAGGTTTTACACCCTTCCAGGTTAAAATATTTAATTTTATTGAAAAGTTTTTTAATTTTTTTTGAACAGATTTAGCTTCTAAAGTAGAGTTTTTTCTCAACTTATGATCGACTATAAAATATTTAATATTTACAGATTTTTTAATTGAATAAATTTTTGCTAAAAAAGATAAGGCAAGACTATCTGGACCACCTGAAACAGCTACTACATAATTTTTTTTAACAGGTAAGTTGCTTTCAAATTTTTTGTAAATTTGAAGAGTTTGACTATCTTTTAATTTATCTAATAAAAACTTATGAGTCTTCTTTGATACATTCAAATTTTTTAGACTCATATTTTGCTTTTTGAATTACTGATTGATTAGCTTTAGGATATTGTAACTCTACTCCGTTTATCATTTTACATCCTTGATCTTTTTCTCCAATTTGAACCATTGATACACCAAGCTTCAACAAATTTATAGGCGCCTTAGTGCCTTTTGGATATTTTTGATAACCTTCTAAATAAGCTGATGCAGCATCAGTATAAAGTTGTCTTATTCTAAAAGTTTCCGCATACCAGTACTGAGCACTGCCAGCTAATTCGTGTTCAGTATTAGATAGTACGAATTCTCTAAATGCCCTTTCGGCTGTACTGTAGTCACCAACCTTTAAAAAACTTGTAGCAAATTCATACTGTTTTTCTGGTGATAAATCTTGTGGTAATATTTTTTCCTCAGCTTGAAAAGTTTCTGTCACAACAGTTGCAGTAGTATCTACTGATTGAATTTTTTGTGATGTTTCGGACGTCTCAGTATCTTTATAGGAAATTGTACCAAGATCTTGCGGTTGCGAACTTCCTGGTAATATTTCACTTTTTGTTACATCTGTTTTTGGCTTAGAGGACAATTGTATTGTGCTCTCACCAGAACTTATTGAAGACTCTATATCTTGAAATCTTATCTGATTATCAGCCTGAATTTTTGACAGTCTATTTGATAACTTATCGAGCTTAAAATTAATTTCTTCAAATTTATTAGTTAATTGTCGAAATTGATCTTCAACTTCAGATAATTTTAATAAATGCCGTGTTAGTACATCTTCTGAATTATTATCAAGCTCAATATTTGATTGTTCATTAGATGAAGTATTGATTTCAATTGAGCCAGAATAAACTGCTCTTTCAAGAGTCTTAAGATCATTCTTAATAATTTCTAAAGTTTCATAGATATTATGATTATCTGAAAAAGAATTTTGTAAAAAACTTAAATTAAATAAAACTATGAATATTAATTTTAATGTAAATCTCATTAATGTTTAGATTTATGGTTATAAAAATGGCAAAAAAAAGACCCTAAAACTTTTACACTTTAGGGTCTTTAAATTTAATTCTTTAATTTGCTTTAACAGTTACAGATCTTCTGTTTTTTGACCAAGCTAAAGGATTAGAGCCAGCATCTACTGGTCTTTCTTTTCCATAACTTAATACTGAAATCCTGTCTGAAGATATTCCGTATGTCATCAAATAATCTTTTGCAGAGTTAGCTCTTCTTTCACCAAGTGCTAAGTTATATTCTCTTGTTCCTCTTTCATCTGCATGTCCTTCTAGAACAACGTTGATGCTAGAATTTTTTCTTAGCCAAGCTGCTTGAGCTCTTAATGTCTCTCTTGAAGCTGTTGTTAATATAGTTTCGTTTGTTGCAAAGAAAACTCTATCTGGCACACCATCAGCTAAATACTCAACTGAATCTGTTCCTGTATAAACATCACTTTGCATCTGACCTTGTATTGCATCAGTCGCAACTTCTTTTTTTGTTGCACATGCTGATAATACTAGGCATGCTGCTAAGATTAAAAGTGTGTTTTTGTAAATTTTGCTTAATATCATTAAATTGCTCCTTGCTGCTAATTTCAATTACTTACTTTTTCACAACTAATTAGAGGTTTCAAGTTAAAAAATCAAGTAATTTAACCTAATTACTCAATAAAGATGACCATGATGGGTCTGAAGCATCAGTCTGAGTTTCTACCAAACGTTCATTATAGCCAGTTAAATCTATTGACCATAGCTTTGCAGAAAATCCTTCGCCTTTTGCGTTAGTTTTTGTTTCTCTATAAAAAATTAAAACTCTTCCATTTGGAGACCAAGATGGTGCTTCTTGGTAATAATTTTCAGTCAACAATCTTTCACCCTTGCCATCAGTTCTCATCACTCCAATATAAAATTTTCCTTTATGCAATTTTGTAAATGCTATCAAATCTCCTCTAGGTGACCAAACAGGTGTACCATAGATACCATTTCCAAATGAAATTCTTTTAACATCGCTACCATCACTTTTCATAATATAAATTTGTTGGTACCCACTTCTATCAGAATTAAAAGCGATAAATTTTCCATTAGGAGAGTAAGATGGTGAGGTATCAATTGAAGGATGATTAGTAATTCTTTCAACCAATCTATTTTCCAAATCCATCGTGTAGATATCTGATTTTCCATCTTTAGCAAAACTCATTATTATTTTTTTACCATCAGGAGAAAATCTTGGTGCAAAAGTCATTCCTGGAAAATCACCTACTACCTCTTGGGTTCCTGTTTCAATATCTAACAAATATACTCTTGGTAAATTTTTAAAGTACGACAAATATGTAACCATCTGACTATTTGGATTAAATCTTGGAGTTAATACAAGCTCATTTCCAAGTGTAAGAAATTTGTTATTTGCACCATCTTGATCCATAATTGCTAATCTTTTTTTTCTTTGTGTTTTTGGACCTTCTTCAGCAACGTAAATTATTCTTGTATCAAAATATCCTTTTTCTCCTGTTAATCTCTCATAAACTTTATCTGATATAATGTGTCCTACTCTCCTCCAATTACTTGGAACTGTTGTAAATGCTAATGCCATCATCTCTTTAGCAGCCAGCACATCCCACAACCTAAATTCAACTCTTAATTTCTCATCAACGTACGTCACTTTACCTGTTATGAGCGCTTGAGCTTTAATTAAATTCCAATCTTCAAATCTTGGTTTTAAATTTGCAATATCTGGAGCTTGTAAAAATGCTTCTTTACTCAAAGGGTTAAACAAGCCAGATGTCCTTAAATTGTTTTCGACTATAGTAGAAATTTCAGATCCAATATTTTCCTTTTTAAGAATTTTTTCAAAGCTTTTTTTAGATGTATCATCTATTGATAAAGGTGAAACAGCTAATGGAAGGGGATTTAAATTTCCTCTTGTAATATCTACTTCAATTAAAGCAAAAGCTTTAATTGGAATTAAAGCTATTAATAATAAAATTATAAAATTTTTTTTCATTTATCTATCTTAACCTTCTAGCATCTCTCTTGCATCAAAATTTAATTGTAATTCTTTCCATCTTTCATATCCTGAAGTAGGAACTCTTAAGGGCTGACATAACTTTACCGCTCTCAATGCACTTTCGGCTAATACTTTGTAAAAACCCTGACCTGGTTTATTCATTCTAGCGTGATCTAAAATTTCAGTTTTTGCAACTGAGCCATCAGGTTCAAGCATTAATTTTATTCTTACAAGTAAATCTTCATTATAAGGTAACCCAAGAGGAATACTCCAACATCCAAATATTTGAGCTTTTAAAGCATCTTCTTCACTCAAAGTTAATCCTGAGGTTACAATTTTATTATCTTGATCTTGAGTAATATCATTATTTTTTTTAATTACCTTTGCGGTGTCTTCTTTTGCTTTATCAATTAATTTTGCAATATTATCCAGGTCAACTAATTCTTTTTTTTCAAATTCAGAAACTTGTTTTACCTCTTCATCTAATTTATCAGGGTTTTGTTTACTTTCCTTTTTTGTCTCAATTTTTTTTACAGTCTTTTCAGGCAATGGAATTGCCTCTGGTGTTTTGCTGTCAATTTTTTCGTTCTTATCGACTGATACAACAGTTTTTGTTTTAGTTTTTTTTACCTTCTTAGGTGGCGCTTGTTCTGATACTAATTTTTTTTCCTCTTCTTTTACTTTGTCAATTATTTTTTTTGCTTTAGGAGCAAATGGAATATTTGTCTTTTCAGCAATTTGAATTAATTCGACAGAAACGATTGGGGGTATGTCCAATGGTTTTTTAGCTAAAAATGGTAAGCTCATTGCAGTTATAAAAATTAAAGCACCATGTAAAACAGAAGAAATAATCAAACTTCTATTCACTTAAATTACCTTTGTTTCAATGGTTCTGATATTAATGCAACTTTAGTAAAACCTGATCCAGACAATAAACCCATGATCTCTAATACTCTTCCGTAGTTAATTGTTTTATCTCCTCTTACATAAATTCTTGTATCTGTTCTATTTTTTGAAACTGCCAATACTTTTGCAATTATGGTATCAAATTCAACTTTTGCCTCTTGAATGAATATCTCTCCTTTTGAGTTAATTGATAAAGTAAGTGGCTCCGCTTCTTCTGGTAGTGAATCCGCTGAACTTTCTGGTAAATCTACTTGTACCCCAACCGTTAGCAAAGGTGCTGTTACCATAAAGATAATCAATAATACTAACATTACATCTACAAACGGAGTAACGTTAATCTCACTCATAGGCTCTTTTGATGAACGATTTAATTTAAACGCCATTTAAATTATTGTTAAAAATCTTTTTGAAAAATTTTCTAATTTTTGAGAATATTTTTGTGAGTCTCTGTTAAATTTATTATAAGCAACTACTGCAGGGATTGCAGCAAGTAGTCCTAAAGCTGTTGCAAATAAAGCCTCTGCTATTCCAGGTGCTACAATTGCCAAACTTGTATTTCTTGAAATTGCTATTGATTGAAATGAATTCATTATACCCCACACAGTTCCAAATAATCCTATAAAAGGAGCTGTGGATCCAACTGTTGCTAAAAAAGTAAAACCTTTATCAATTTTGGACATCTGTTTTTCAATTCCAACTTCTAAGAAAGTGCTCATTCTTTCACTTAAATTGTTTTTAGATTTTTTTTTAAGCAAACTTTCCATGGCATCCTGAAAAACTACTGCCATAGGATCATCAACTTTAGTTGGTAAACTATTATAAAATGTCTCTGCGGACTTAGAGTTCCAAAACTTTTCCTCAAACTCTTCTGAAGATTTATTAATTCTTCTGAATAATCTAATTTTATCTATTATTACTGCCCATGAATAAATTGAGCAAACTATCAAAATAATCATCACTGATTTAACAATTATATCAGCCCTTAAAAACAGACTCATTAAAGAAAAATCAGTGTTAGCACCCAATTCTACTGCCTGTGATGCGATATCAGCTTCCATTATTAACTCTTCACACTTAAATGTGTCATGAATTTGTCTTAATATTTTTCTCTATTCTTCGGTTTTATAAGTTTCATAATAAAAACTCGCTATTAAAATAGCGTCAGCTTTATTAGAGTCTTTTTTTCTAGATAATTGACCTGAAAAATAAGGAAAAATCTCAATAGCTCTTGTTCTACTTGCATCTTTTTCTGAATTTATGAGATTAAAATATTTTTTCCATTTTGCAGGTCTTACAAAGTACATTGGCAATTGCATTGCAGAGCAAATCCCCTTCAAAATCCCAAATGATTGACCAAAGTTAAACATACTGGTTACACCTTGGCCTGGCATAGCAGATACTTGCTCTATAATTACTTTTACATCTTTTTTATCCAACTTTTTAACTCTAAATGATATTTCGTTAAAAATTTGAGAGCCATTGACTTGTTTTTTATTTTTTTTTCCTTCAGTCATTGTAGGCATTTCAACCACATCAATTATTTTTCCATCTTGAAAGAAACATATTGATCCTGAAATACCTGGGTCAATTCCAATTATAAGCATTAATTATTTTCAAAGTTTGCGTTTGAAAAAACATTTTGCACATCATCATCGTCTTCCAATGACTCTAAAAAATCAATTACAATTTCTTGCTTATCTTTATCAACATTAGCATTATTCAGTGCAACCCACTCTATTTCTGTTGAAATGAAATTTGCAACTACTGTTTCTAATTTTTTTTTAACGTTATAGATATCACTCATAGGACATTGAATTTCATGGAATTCGTCATGAGAGATACATTCATCAGCACCAGACTCAATTGCAAGTTCAAAAATTTTTTCATCAGAAATTTCTTTTTTATCAATTTTAATAATGCCTAATTGGCTAAAATTATGTGATGCAGATCCTTGTGTTCCTAAACTTCCACCACTTTTTTGAAATATAGTTCTAATATTTGAAGCTGTTCTATTTTTATTATCTGTCAATGCTTCTACGATCACTGCAATTTTATCTGGGCCAAATCCTTCGTACCTAAGATTTTCAAAACTAACTCCGGTTGCTGCAGAAGATTTATCAATTGCTCTTTCTATATTATCTTTTGGCATGTTAGCAGACCTTGCTGCCTGAACAGCAGATCTTAATCTTGGATTCATTGCCGGCTCTTTATCTCCAAGTTTAGCTGCAACAGTAATTTCTTTTGATAATTTTGAAAATATTTTAGAACGCTGCTTATCAGCTTTTCCTTTCTTATGTTTAATCCCTGCCCAATGTGAATGTCCAGCCATAATTTTAATGTGTATTTTTTAATTGAGCTCCAAAAATATAACTTTCAATTTTTGTTGCTAATCCTGTATTTATATTACATTCAACTATAACGCCACTTAAAGTCGCTTCTCCAATTGCAGGAAAATGTTTTGTTGATTTTTTTTTTAAAAATCTATTTAGTGAATTCTCTGCATTCATGCCAATAACTGAGTTGTAATCACCACACATGCCAGCATCAGTTTGATAACCTGTTCCATCTTTTAATATTCTTGCATCATTAGTAGGGATATGTGTGTGTGTTCCAACCACTAAAGAAGCTTTGCCATCAAAATAATGACCTATTGCATTTTTCTCGCTAGTTATTTCACCATGGAAATCAACTACAAGGAAATCATAATCTTTTTTCAAATTAAATTGTTTCATAAATTTTTCTGAAACTTCAAAAACATCATCACACTTTTTCATAAAAACATTTCCCATTAAATTAAGTACACCAATTTTAATATCATTTTTAGTATTATAAATATTAAAACCTCTGCCTGGTGCTGGTTCAAAAAGATTTTTAGGACGCAATAACCTCTCTTCTTTATCAATATACTCCATTATTTCTTTTTGATCCCAAACATGATTTCCAGTTGTAATTACATCTACTCCACAATTGAAAAAATCATGACATATTTCTTTTGTCAAACCAACTCCTTGTGAAGCTGCATTTTCTCCATTCACAATAACAAAATCTATATTTTTTAATTTAATTTCATTCATCAAGTTATTCATTAATTTTGAACAACCTGAAATTCCAACTACATCACCTAAAAATAATATTCTCATTTTAAAATTTCTTTTTCATTAATAATAAAATCTAATTTTTTATCATATTGATTAATTGGTATAGATGAGATTTTTTGAAAAGAAAATGCTAACCCAATTTTTATAACTTTTTTAATTTTATCAAGTTTTTCAATATATCGATCATAATAACCACCTCCGTAACCTAATCTATTTAAACCATTATCATAAGCTACTAAAGGTACTAACAAAATATCTGGGTATATAATCTCAGATGACACAGGTTCTGGGATACCAAATTTATTTATTTTTAAAGGATCATTTCCTGACCAACTGCAAAAGTTCATCTGATTATCTTTTTTTATAATTGGCATGGATACTTTAAAATTTTTTTTTTCTAATAGATCTAAAATATCTAAATCATCTATTTCATAGTTTGATGGATAATAACCACCAATACTTTTTAGATTTAATTTATCTATTTTTAAGAAAGAAATAAACTTATCTAAATCAATCTTTAAATCTTTATTGAATTTTTTTTTTCTTATTTTTATAATTTTATTTCTTATTTGGGATTTATTCACAAAGTTTATTGAGAGATATTTTCTAATTTTGCTTTTTCAATAAAATTAGATATTTCATCCGCAGCAGCATCAATTAATTGTTCGTACTTTTTATGATTAGCTTCAATCTCATTTTTAAAATTTAAATGATTGGTATTTAACTCTTTAATCTCATCCTCTTTTTTGTCTCTATAATCATAAATAAGCGATTTCAATTCTCTAAATTTATTAGAGAGATCTTTTAATTCATTTTTTTTTTGTTCAACTTTTTTTTTAGTCTCATAGTACTCATCCATAATCTTAACTGCTGTAATTAAAAGAAGCTTATTTTCACCTAAATTTCCGAGATTATTTTTAAGATCATTAAATTTTTGATTAATTTGAATTAACAATTCTTCAAGATGCTCCTCTTGGCCATCCTCACAAGACAACAAAAATTCTTTATTATTAAATTTAATACTTACATTTGCCATTTATCTATCTCTTCTAACAAAGTATCTGTTTCCTGATTTAATTCATCAATTTTTTCAGAAAACTCTATTTGTTTTTTTTGCTCTAATTTTTCTTTATTTTGAATTTCTTCAAGTTTTTTTGTTAAATTAGTGTGTTCGTCTAAAAGAGATTTATATTTATCTTCTAATTGGGATTTTTCAATTTCTAATTGAGTTTTTTGAGAACTTAAATTTTCAATATTATTTTTTAGATCAGGGTTACTTAGATCTAAATTTTTTAACTCTGAAATAGCATCATTCAATTTTTTTTCTTTTTCGATTATAGAATTCATATATATATGTTTATATTATTAAATAGATTCTTCTTAGTCTAGTCAGGATAATTTTGAGCAAACTACACAATGATTTAGCCAATTGCATCAGATTTCTTTCAATTGATGCAGTTCAAAAAGCAAATTCTGGTCACCCTGGAATGCCAATGGGTATGGCAGATGTTACAACAGTATTGTTTAAGAATTTTTTAAGATTTAATCCAAAAAATCCAAACTGGTTAAATAGAGATAGATTTGTTTTGTCAGCAGGTCATGGTTCGATGTTGCTTTACTCTTTACTGTACTTAACTGGTTATAAAAGTATTTCACTCAATAATATAAAAAAGTTTAGACAAATTAATTCAATTTGTGCAGGTCACCCAGAGTATCATCCTAAAACTGGAATCGAAACTACAACTGGACCTCTTGGTCAGGGGATTGCAAATGCAGTTGGCTTTGCAATTGCTGAAGAAATTTTAAAAAAAAAATTAGGTACAGAAATAATAAATCATAAAACTTATGTTCTTGCTGGAGACGGTTGCTTAATGGAAGGAATAAGTCATGAAGCAATGAGTTTAGCCGGACATTTGAAGCTTAAAAATTTAGTGATGCTTTTTGATAATAATTCAATATCAATTGATGGACCGACTAGTTTAGCAGTTTCAGATAATTATAAAAAAAGATTTGAAAGTTATGGATGGGAATATGTGCTTATCGATGGTCACAATGAAAAAGAAATTTTTAGAGCTTTAAAAAAAGTTCAAAACGCAAAAAAACCTACAGTTATTTCTTGTAAAACTAAAATTGGATATGGATCACCAAATAAATCTGGAAAATCCTCGTCTCATGGAAGTCCTTTAGGTTTAGATGAAATTAAACTTGTAAGAAATACACTCAATTGGAATTACAAACCTTTTGAGATTCCATCTAAAATTTTAAATGAGTGGAAAAAAATTGGTAAAAGAGGCGAAAAACTTGAGAATGCTTGGAGCAAAATTTACCAAAAGAAAAAATTAAAATTAAACAATTTACTAAAAAATAATTTTACAAAAATTTTACAAACTGAAAAACGAAATACAATGAAAGAATTAAAAAGTTTAGCCACTAGAAAATCTTCAGAGCTTACTTTAAATGCGTTAACTAGTGTTACTAATAATTTAATTGGAGGCTCTGCAGATTTAGCAGGATCAAATAATACTAAAACTAAATATCATAAAATAGTTAAGCCTGGTGAATTTAATGGTAATTACATTCACTATGGTGTGAGAGAGCATGCAATGAGTGGAATAATGAATGGGCTAGCGCTTCATAGTAATTTTATTCCTTATGGAGGAACTTTTTTGATATTTTCAGATTATTGTAAACCTTCAATCAGGTTATCTGCATTAATGGAGCAAAGAGTTATTTATGTCATGACACACGACTCTATTGGTCTTGGAGAAGATGGCCCCACCCATCAACCGATAGAACAATTATCAGGTTTGCGATCTATTCCAAATCTAAATATTTTTAGACCTGCAGATAGAATGGAAACTATTGAATGTTGGGAACATGCATTAAAAAGTTCAAAAACACCTAGTGTCTTATCTTTAACCAGACAAAATCTTGAACCAATAAGAAAAAAAGTTTCAAACACTAATAAATGTTCTCTAGGTGCATATGAGGTTTTGAGGACAAACAAAAAAATTCATTTAACAATACTTGCTAGTGGTTCTGAAGTTAGTTTAGCAATTGAGACAAGTCATAAATTAGCCAAAGATAAGATATACTCAAAGGTAATATCGATGCCTTGCCAAGATCTTTTTGATAAACAATCAAACTCATACCAACAAAAGATAATTAATGAGACAAAAAATATAATCTCTATAGAAGCAGCATCAACCGATTGTTGGAAAAAATATATAGGTAGAGATGGCTTATCTTTTGGAATTGACACATTTGGAAAAAGTGCGCCCTACAAAGAAATTTATAAACACTTTGGTTTAACAGCTGCAAATATTATAAATAAAACAAAAAAACTTTTCGGAAAAAAGGTATGACTATAAATGTTGGAATCAATGGAATGGGAAGAATTGGTCGAATGGTTATTAGAGCAATTATTGAGAGCCAAAATAAAAATATTCAAATAAAACATATCAATAATAGATCTAATTCAGAGGCGAGTTGCACACTAATTAAATATGATTCTGTTCATGGAAAATTTAATGCAGATCTTGATTACGATGAAAATCATTTAATTATAAATAAAAATAAAATTACTTTTTCTCAAGAGTCTAAAATTGAAGATATTGATTGGAAAAAATTTGGCGTTGATTACGTTTTTGAATGCACTGGCAAATTTAATTCAAAAGAAAAATTATTAGCACATATCAAGAATGGTGCAAAAAAAGTTGTAGTCTCTGCTCCATGTAAAAACGCAGATAAAACTATCGTATTTGGGGTAAATGAAGAAGAGCTTACAAAAAATGATCAAATAATTTCTGCAGCATCTTGTACCACAAATTGTTTGGCTCCAGTTGCAAATACACTTCATAAAAATTTTGAAATTGAAAAAGGTTTTATGACTACAATTCATGCATTTACTAGTGATCAAAGAATTTTAGATAATTCTCATAAAGATCCAAGAAGAGCAAGATCTGCAAGTCAATCGATTGTTCCAACTTCTACCGGAGCTTCAAAAGCTATAGGGGAAATAATTCCATCCTTAAAAGGTAAATTAGAAGGTGTTGCGATGAGAGTTCCAACTCCAAATGTGTCTCTAATTGAATTAGTTTTTTGTACTAAAAAAGAGATAAGCAAGGAAAAAATTAATCAGGTTTTTAAAGAGGTTTTAAAAAATCAGTCTAAAAAAATATTAGAAATAACATCAGAAAAACTAGTATCTATTGACTTTAATCATAATTCATCATCAGCAATTGTAGATGCTTCACTTACTAGCGTAGTAGGTAAAAATATGGGAAAAATTTCAGCCTGGTATGACAATGAATGGGGATTCTCAAATAGAATGTGTGACATAGCAGAATACGTTCATAAAATTTCTTAATGAAAAGTATAAGTGAGGAATTAAATCTTAATAATAAAAGAATATTATTAAGATTAGATTTAAATGTTCCTTTAGTTAATGGCAAAATCACTGACACAACAAGAATTGATAAAATTATACCTACTTTAAAATTTCTAATTTCTCAAAATACAAAAATTATAATTATTTCTCATGTGGGAAGACCAAATGGAAAATTTGTAAATGAACTTTCTCTAAAACCAATATGTAAAGATTTAGAGATAAAATTAAATCAAAATATAAAACTTATTTCTAAAAATATTAAAGAAATAAACGGCTCAGATTTATTTGAGAGTAATGATGAAAAAATAGCCATGTTAGAAAATATAAGATTTTATTCTGAGGAAGAAGACAATAATCAAGGATTTGCAAAACAAATTGCAACTTTGGGTGATATTTATGTTAATGATGCTTTTTCATGTTCTCATAGAGCGCATGCATCAATTGATGAAATAACAAATTTTTTACCTTGTTACTCAGGATTACAACTCGATACCGAGGTCAATGCTTTAAAAAAAATTACCTCTGAAATTAAAAAACCTATAACCTGTATAATTGGAGGCTCAAAAATCTCTACTAAAATTAATATAATTAAAAATTTAATACCTAAATTTGATAATATTATAATTGTTGGAGGTATGGCTAATAATATTATTAAATATACTGGAAACAATATTGGAAAATCCTTACAAGAAGAAAACTCTAATTCAATTATGAAAGAAATTTTTTCACTTTCAGAGACACAAAACTGTAAAATAATTTATCCTTTGGATGTTGTCGTGGGAAAGAATTTAAATGACTCTCCTCAAATAAAAGAATTAAATGAAATTTCAGCTGATGATATGATTTTGGATATTGGTCCAAAAACTATTAAGGTCATTTTTAATATCATTGACAAAAGTAGTACTATTTTGTGGAATGGGCCCGCTGGATATTTTGAAAATCCTAACTTTGCAAATGGTAGTATTGAAATTGCCAATAAGATAGTTGAAAACAATAAGTCTAATAAAATCTATTCAGTTGCTGGTGGAGGAGATACAGTTTCATTATTAAATAGTTTAAATTCAATAAGAAATTTTAATTTTGTTTCAACCGCTGGTGGAGCGTTCTTGGAATATCTTGAAGGTAAAGAACTTCCTGGTATAAAAGCTTTAAACTAAAATGTCAGAATTAAACAAGATTGCTCTAAAAATTCTTTCAAATGGCAAAGGTATACTTGCTGCAGATGAGAGTAATGGGACTATGACTAAAAGATTAGACTCAGTGAATATTCAATCATCACCAGAAAATAGACTTCTATTTAGAGAAACACTTTTTACAGCAGATAGCATGAGAGACTGTATTGGTGGTGTTATTCTGTATGATGAAACAATCAATCAGATATCAAATGAAGGAAAAACAATACCAGCTATGATTTCAGAAACAGGAGCTATTCCAGGAATTAAAGTTGATACTGGCGCAAAAGATCTGGCAAATTCATTGGATGAAAAAGTTACCGAAGGGTTAGATGGACTAAGAGAAAGATTAAAAAAATATTATGAGCTTGGTGCAAGATTTACAAAATGGAGAGGAGTTTATAATATTCGAGAAAATTACCCAAGTAAACTTTCAATTAGTTCAAATGCTCATGCGTTAGCAAGATATTCTGCACTAGTACAAGAGAGTGGTATGGTTCCAATTGTTGAGCCAGAAGTCCTAATGGATGGCCAACATTCAGCAGAAGATTGTTTAATTAAAACATCTGAAGTAATTCAAAAATGTTTTGAAGAACTTATCATTCACAAAATTGATCTAACAGGAATAATTTTAAAACCAAATATGATTCTAGCAGGAAATAAATCGAAAAATAAAATTTCTAATGAAGAAACTTCTTCTAAAACTCTTGAATGCTTAAAAAAATCTGTTCCAAAAGAAGTTCCTGGAATTGCTTTTTTATCTGGTGGCCAATCAGAAATTGAAGCAACAGAAAATCTAAATCTTATAAATATAAACAATAATACTGATTTTATAATGACTTACTCATATGGTAGAGCTCTCCAACAAAGCGCTTTAAAATTTTGGTCAAAAGATATTAAGAATATCGAGGGAACCCAAAATATTTTTAATCACAGGGCAAGAATGAATACTTTAGCTGCTCAGGGAAAATGGTCTATCAAACTTGAGAACAAATAAAAAAAAATTTATTTATCTTATTTCTCCAAACAAAATATACCCTAAATTCTATGATGATTTAAAACAAGTCCTTAAAACTGGCAAAGTTAGCCTATTTCAATTGAGACTAAAAAAATACTCATTTCCACAAAAAATTGTCATCGGAAAAATAATTCAAAAAATTTGTAAAAAAAATGATGTAAAATTTTTAGTAAATGATGATCCTACACTTTCAAAAAAGCTTAATGCTGATGGCTGTCATTTAGGTCAAAAGGATATAGATATAAAAAATGCAAGAAAAATTATTGGAAATAAAATTATTGGAATCACTTGTCATAACTCCATCAAATTAGCAAAAGCTGCTGTTGAAGATAAGGCTAGCTATATTGCCATAGGGGCTTTTTTTTCAACAACAACAAAAAAAGTAAAGTATAAGGCTACAATAAAAATTTTAAATAAAGTAAAAAAGTTAACCAAAACCCCAATTGTTGCTATTGGAGGAATAAATTTTGATAATTATAAAAAACTGTTATTGAACAAAGCAAATTTATTAGCTATTTCAGGCTACATTTGGAAAAATAAAAAATACAAACCCTTAGAAAGTGTAGATAAACTTAAATGAAGATTAACGCTGGAGAAATTAGAGTGGGAATGCTTTTAGAATATAAAAATGATTTATGGCAAGTTCTCAAAACTCAACATGTAAAACCAGGTAAAGGTGGAGCGTTTGCACAAGTTGAAATGAAAAGTTTAGAAAAAAACACAAAATTAAATGAAAGATTTAGATCTAGTGAAACTGTTGAAAAAGCATCTCTAGATGAAACAGATTTTAACTATCTATATGAAGATGAGAATAACTATATTTTCATGAACCCAAAAACATATGAACAAATTGAAATTAAAAAAGATATTGTAGGAGAAAAAGGAAAGTTAATGACTGAAAATCTTGAAGTCACTGTAAGTTTTTATAACGATAATCCAATTTCAGTTGAACTTCCAAATCAGGTAACATGTAAAATTGAGACAACAGATGTGGCACTTAAAGGTCAAACTGTTTCATCATCATATAAACCAGCAACTTTAGATAATGGTTTGAATATTCAAGTCCCACCTTTTATAGAGTCGGATGATGAAGTAATTATTGATACAAGAACCCTCGAATATATAAAAAAAATATAATCTCAATGATTTCTATATCTGCAAATCTTAATATAATGATCAAAGCTGCAGAAAAAGCTTCTAAATCTGTTATAAGAGATTTTGGTGAAGTCGAAAAATTACAAGTATCCAAAAAAGGACCTTATGATTTTGTAACAAAAACAGATAAACATGTAGAAAAAATTTTAATTGAAGAATTATCAAAAATTAAAAAAAATTACTCTTTTATAACTGAAGAAACTGGAATAATTAAAAATAAAGATAAAGAAAACATTTGGATTATTGACCCAATAGATGGAACCACAAATTTTTTACACGGTATACCTCACTTTGCAATTTGTATTGCTCTTCAATACAAAAATGAAATTATAAGTGGTTTAATTTTTGATCCTATTAAAGATGAAATGTTTTTTGCAGAAAAAGACAAAGGAGCTTTTTTAAATAATCAAAGACTAAGAGTTTCAAAAAAGAACTCAATTGATG
The DNA here is from genome assembly GCA_028097785.1 of Candidatus Pelagibacter sp. Next base: position 41,509 of record JAOHFB010000003.1, read on the forward strand.
AATGTCTATTTTCAAGTAATCATGAAGGTGTTAAATTTAGCAATTTAAATATGAGATATAGTGGATGTGCGGCATTAGATTTAGCCTATGTTGCGTCTGGGAGACTTGATGGTTTTTTTCATAATAATATTAATTTATGGGATGTTGCAGCGGGCGCACTTCTTGTTCGGGAGGCAGGGGGGATCGTCAATAATTTACATCAGTTTGAAATTAATAAAATCAACATTAGATCTTCTAGTGATGCAATAAATGATCAGATGCTAAAAAGTCTAGAAAACTTTTAACGAATAAACTTATTATACTTGAAAATAAATCTATTAATCTTACTATGAGTTTTATGGCTTCAAATAAAAAATCAAACAGTACCGAAGTTGACTTATTGCAAATACTTCAATTATTATGGGCCAAAAAATTAAAAATTATTTTAATCGCAGCTGCATTTATTGCTTTAGCGATGATATATTACTCATCTAAAACAAAATATTTTTTAGCTACTACAAAAATTAGCCCCATTTCACTTTATGAAGAATATAAATACAATTCTTTCAATGAATATTCTAATTATTTTGCTAATTCTATAAGTGGAAATTATTTAAAAGAGTCCAAAGTTGATAATCCACAAGATAGCAATTCTAATTTAGGCAACTCTTTAAACAATAACTTAATGAGTTATTTTACACAAAACAATAGTTCTCAAAAGAATCCATCACTAATTGATAACGTCCAATCTACACAGCTACTTAATAAAAGATTTTTCATTAACCTATATATTGAAAGACTAAAACAATTCGACTTGTTTGAGAAAGGAATAAAAAAATTTGAAATTATAAAAAAAGAAAATTATGAAAATAATTACTTATATGATCAGGCTGTTAAAAATTTAACATATACAATAAAAATATTTAGATTTGAAAATAATGAAAAAATTACTCAAAAAGTTAATCAAGATGAATTGTTAATGGAAAACTGGATTATTCAATCAACAATTACTAACAAAAAGAAATGGAGAGATTTGTTAAGCTTTGTTGAAAAAGAAGCTAATAAAGAAATTCAATTATTTTTGATAAAGATGCATGAAGAAATTATTTCAAACAAAAATGAATTAATAAAATTTAATATTGGTAAAATTGATGAGAAAATAAAAATAGAATTAAAAAATTATGAAACTCAAACTACAAGTAAATTACTATATTTATCTGAACAAGCTAAAATAGCACGTACGCTCGATATTGCAAAAAATAATCTTGGCGAAACAGAACAAACTTATAATATAAACGCAGATACAGGAGATGGATCAATTGCTAATATTTCAACTCACACACCTTACTATTTGAAAGGTTATGAAATGATAGAAAAAGAGATTGAGCTTATTAAGTCTAGAAAAAATAAAAAAGCATTCTCTTCAGAAATAATTTTTCTTGAAAACATTAAAAATAAAATTAATTCAGATAGAGATTTAACAAGACTTAATAAATTATTTTATGAAAGTCCTGTGGTATCAGATAATTTTTATGCAGGAAAAAACTTAATAGAAACAACAATTTACACTTTGACCAATACACCACTTATTAAATTTCTTATTGTGGCTGGTATAATTGGTATTTTGACTGGAGTAATTGATGCTTTATTTGCAAATATTGTTCCGAGACGAAAATAATACAGCAACAAGACAATTCATTATTTAGAAAAAATTAATAAATAACAGGAAACTGTTGGTTTTTTTAATATAAAATATTAAAATTAATCAAACTTTTAATTGTTTTAGAAAATTCTTTTGCTATAAGTCTCGATATGAAAAAAGACATACATCCTAATTACCACACAATTAAAGTCGAAATGACTGACGGAACTCAATTTGAAACAAAATCTACTTGGGGAAAAGAAGGTGAAATTCTTAAATTAGAAATCGATCCAAAATCTCACTCTGCTTGGACAGGCGGAAAACAAAAGTTAATGGATAAAGGAAGAATAAGTAAATTTAATAAAAAATTCCAAAATTTTAAATCAGAAAAAAAAAATTAAATGTCTAACGCCCCTTTAATGCCAATGGCTACAGCTGTTTGGCTTGTTGAAAACACAACTCTCACATTTAAACAAATAGCAAGTTTTTGTAACTTGCACGAAGTTGAAATTCAAGGAATTGCTGATGGTGAAGTCGCTAGAGGAATTAAAGGTTATAATCCAATAATCTCTGGTCAACTTTCTAGAGAAGAGATTGAACTATCGTCTAAAGATGAAAATAGACCTTTATTAGTTAAAAACACTGATATTGAAATATCTAATAGTCAAAAAAAAATAAAGAAATATATTCCCTTATCTAAAAGACAAGACAAGCCTGACTCAGCATTGTGGTTAATTAAACAACATAATATGCTAAAAGACTCTCAAATTGCAAAACTAGTTGGAATAACAAAAAATTCCGTTACCTCAATCAGAAATAAAAGTTATTGGAATTATAACAATCTAAATCCAAAAGACCCTGTTGCATTGAACTTATTCACCCAAAGAGATTTGATAGAAGCTTTAGAAAAAGCTGAAAGAAGAATTAAAAGAGAAAAAAAAGAAAAAGAAAAAACAAAAAAGTCAAAAGAAATTTCAAACAATGAATAAATTAAATAGACATCAATATTTTATAGTGGTATTTACTCAGCTTTATTAAAATTATGAAAATAGAAGTTAAAGATAATAATATTGAACAAGCTTTGAGAGTTCTTAAAAGAAAATTACAAAGAGATGGTTTTTTTAAAGTAATAAAACTTAAAAACACATATGAAAAACCATCTGAAAAAAAGAAGAGAATTCTTCAAGAAAATATTAAAAGAGTAAAAAAATTAAACAAACTTAAAAATAGAATTTAAGAATACCGCGGGGTGGAGCAGTCTGGTAGCTCGTCAGGCTCATAACCTGAAGGTCGGCGGTTCAAATCCGTCCCCCGCAACCAATTCTATTTTATATTTTAAAATTAGATTTTTTGCTATCTACTAGAAATGCTTTAACAGTTTCTATTGTTAACTGATCAAAAGACTTTCCAAATTTTTTAATTTTTTCAATAATTGAAGGAGGAATTGTTATGATTTGACAACCTAATTGTTTGGCTTGTAAATAATTATAAGGTTCTCTTACACTTGCCCACAAGATCTCTACGTTTTTAAATTTCTTTGCTAATTTTATGCTTTTCACAAATTCTGGAACTGGATCTTTTCCAGTATCCCCTGCTCTTCCTGCAAAAATAGAAATGATTACTTTTGTTTTTCTATTGATTACTTTTAAAATTTTTTCTGTCTGTTTAACAGTATAAACTGCTGTTATATTTAGTTTAATATCTTTATTGTTTAACTCTTTTATAACATTACCTGTAAATTTATTTTTTGAATTAACGACAGGTACTTTAACATATACATTTTTACCCCAGCTGTTTATTTTTATACCTTGTTCAATCATTGACTTTTGATCATCGGCAAAAACTTCTAGAGAAACAGGTTTGTGTCTACAAATTTTAAGTATTTGTTTTGAATAAGATTTATAATCTTTTGCTCCTGCTTTTCTCATTAAGCTAGGATTAGTGGTGAACCCTTTTACAATTTTAAATTTGTTAAATTTTTTTATTGAAGATAAATCAGCAATATCACAAAAAATTTTTGTATTCATTAAATCTATAAATTTTTTGTAATATCTTCTGTCATTTTTTTTGCATCTGCAAACAACATTAAAGTATTTTCTTTATAAAATAGATCATTATCTATTCCTGCATATCCAGGTGAAAGACTTCTTTTTACAAATAAAACAGATTTACATTTTTCAACATCTAAAACAGGCATTCCATAAATAGGACTTTGTGGATCTGTTTTTGCAACAGGATTTGTTACATCATTAGCACCTATCACAAATGCAACATCTGCATTAGCAAAATCATTATTAATTTCCTCTAATTCAAAAACTTCATCATATGGAACATTTGCTTCTGCTAATAAAACATTCATATGACCAGGCATTCTTCCTGCAACAGGATGTATAGCATATGAAACTTTTATATCGTTCTTCTTTAACGTATCTACCATCTCTCTTAGGGCATGCTGTGCTTGTGCTACTGCCATTCCATAGCCTGGTACAATTATAACTGATGAAGCATTCTTCATTAAAAAAGCAGCATCATCTGCATTTCCACTTTTAACTGGTCTTTGCTCTTTATTTTTTTCTCCTACACTTTGTTCAGTTGCACCAAATCCACCTAATATAACATTAAAGAAAGATCTATTCATTCCCTTGCACATTATATATGAAAGTATTGCACCTGATGATCCAACCAATGCACCTGTGATAATTAAAGCAGTATTTTCTAAAGTAAAACCAATTCCAGCTGCCGCCCAACCAGAATATGAGTTTAGCATCGAAATCACTACCGGCATATCTGCACCACCAATTGGAATAATCAATAAAAAACCAATTAAAAAAGAAACTGCCAGTAATATCCAAAATAAATTAGAAGATTGGGTAGAGCAAAGTAGATAAATTAATATAATTATTGAAATTAAAATTAAGGCATTTAGTGGATGTTGTCCCTTAAAAGTTATAGGTGAACCTGACATTATTCCTTGAAGTTTTAAAAAAGCTATAATTGAACCTGAAAAAGTGATTGCACCCACTGCTGCACCAATTGACATTTCTATTAAGCTTCCAAGTTTAATGTTACCTGGAGATCCTAAATTAAAAGCTTCCGGATTTAAAAAAGCCGCTATTGCAACAAATACAGCTGCGAGCCCAACCAAACTATGAAAACCAGCTACTAATTCTGGCATTGCTGTCATTGGAATTTTATATGCTATGAACGCGCCTATTAATCCTCCTATTAAAAGAAATATTAAAACAACTACAAATCCAGTTGAAAAATTACCAATGGATAGAAAAGTAACTGTAATTGCAATAATCATTCCTAAAATACCAAAGAAATTTCCTTGTCTGGATGTTTCAGGTGACGAAAGTCCTCTTAAAGCTAAAATAAATAATACCCCTGAAATTAAATAAAATATGGCTGATAAATTTGCTGATAACATTATTTATCCTTTTTCTTTTTTTTATACATTGCAAGCATTCTTTGTGTGACTAAGAAACCACCAAATATATTTATAGCTGCTAATGATATTGCTAAAAAACCAAAGATACTTGAAGTATTAAATACAGTATCCGAGTTCCCTGCTAATCCTGCAATAATTGCACCCACAATTATGACAGATGATATAGCATTGGTAACTGACATTAACGGTGTATGTAGTGATGGGGTTACACTCCAAACCACATAGTATCCAATAAAAATTGAAAGGATAAAAATACTTAATCTGAATATAAAAGGATCTATTTCCATAATTTTATTTTATTAACGTTTTTTCAATTATCTCATCTTCTAAATTTATATTAATTTTATTATTTTCTTTATCATATAAATTCGACACAAAATTAAATACATTTTTAGCATATAAATTAGATGCTGAAGTTGGAAGTTTATTTAAGATATTGCTTTCCCCCATTATTTTAACACCATTGCTATCAACAATTTCATCAACTTTAGTGTGTGCTGTATTTCCACCTTGAATAGCAGCTAAATCATAAATTATTGAACCTGAGCACATATTATTAATCATGACTTCTTTAATTATCACTGGTGCTTTTTTTCCAGGAATTAAAGCTGTGCAAATTACAATATCAATTTTTTTTAATGTTTCTGATAATAATTCTTCTTGCTTCTTTTTAAAATCATCTGATGCTTCTTTAGCATAACCTCCTTCTGTCTCAAGATTTTCAGCACCTTCAACTGTTAAAAATTTCCCACCTAAACTTTCAACCTGCTCTTTTGAAGCCATTCTAACATCTGTTGCAAATACAATCGCACCCATTCGTTTTGCAGTTGCAATTGCTTGTAATCCTGCAACCCCCGCACCAACAACCAGCACCTTTGCAGCTGGTATTGTTCCTGCCGCAGTCATCATCATTGGAATTGCTTTTTCAAAATGAGCGAAAGATTCTACTACTGCTTTATAACCAGCAAGGTTTGCTTGTGAGGATAATATATCCATAGACTGAGCTCTTGTTATTCTTGGAAGTAATTCAAGAGAAAAAGGATTGATATTTTTTTTAACTAAATCATTTATCTTATCTTTATTATCATATGGGTTTAGCACCCCAATAAATGTTTGATTTTCTTTTAATAAAGAACTTTTGTCATTATCTAATAAACCTAACTGAACAATAATATCTGCACTAGATATGATTTCTTTTTCATCTTTTGAAATTGATACTCCTAATTTTTTGTACTCTTCATCTTTAATTCCAAGATGACTTCCATAATTTTCAGCTAATGAAACTTCAAGACCAAGAGATATATATTTTTTTGCAATCTCAGGAGTAATTGCTATTCTTTTTTCAATTTCATGATTTTCTAAAATAGACACAATTTTCATACATTGATCTTATAGTAAGAATATTGCCATTAAAACTAAAACACCAATAACTGCGACTGTTCCCCACAACACAAATTTTGTAAAATTGTTCCAAGTATTTTTATGGTTTTCATTATCCATAAAAATTACTTCTGTCTTGCTTTAAACTTTGGATTAGTTTTATTGATAACGTACACACGACCTCTTCTTCTAACTAACTTAGAATTAAGATCTCTTTTTTTAATTGACTTTAATGAGCTTTTTATTTTCATAATTTTTCACCTTTAATAAACGAAGATACGTAATCTTTCAAATCTAATTTTCCATATTTATTAATTATTTTACGATTATTTGATATTTTTGTTAATGCTGACACGTATCGTTCACCTGATCTAGGTTTTAAATAAGTAATTTTTGTTTTAAACATTTTAGCAAGATCTTGGATGGAATAAGATTTTTTGTGACTTATGCTATATTGTAAGCATTTATTTTTTCTCCATGCCTCAATACAAGTATTAATAGTATCATCAATATGAGTAAATCGTCTTGTCTGAGTTCCAGGTTTTACAATAGTTAGTGGTTTATTTTTTTTATATTGATCTTCAAAAATTCCAACTACCGTTGCCATATCGCCTACTTTGATTTGACCAGGTCCATACACATTATAAAAATAAATAACTTCAAATTTAAAATTAAACCATTTTCTTAAGTTTTCTAATAATTCTAAATTTTTAGATTTTGTAAAAGCATATGGAGATAAGTTTTTATCATTCCCTTCATTGCCAAGTGAGGCTGAAGTTGCTGAATAAATAAGTTTTATATTATTGTCTAAACAAAACTTAAAAACTGCATTTGAACCTATAGAATTTGATTTAAAACATTCATCAAATTTTTTAAAGCTTTGATAAATTCTTGCAAATTCTCCAAAATGAAAAATCGAATGAATTTGATTTTTAAAATTTTTTAAATATTTCGATATATCAATAGTTTCAGCTTTTATATATTTAACTCTAGTATCTTTAATGTGATTTTTTTTATTGCCTGATGAATAATTATCTAAACTAATAATTTTTTTATTTGTTTTTTTTAAAAAAGATTTAATTAAATTAGAACCAATAAATCCAGCACCACCAGTAACAATAATGAGATTTTTCATTTTAGATATGCCTGGCAATGTCCTACTCTTCCATGTCTTAAGACAAAGTACCATTGGCGCTGAAAGGCTTGACTGCCGAGTTCGGAATGGGATCGGGTATTACACTTTCGCAATAATTACCAGGCGAGTTCTTTTACTCAAAAAAAATTAAATAGTAAAGAATAAAAGAAAATTTGTTATGCTTTTTATATATTTACTGTTTTTCTACTCCAGATTAGGAAGGGTAGATTTAAAATCATAGCAATATTAAGCCAATTATTAAATATACTGCCTGTTGGAACAAATGGCCATAGATATATGGCAACTCCTGATAAAATACAAATTTCAAAATCGCTGAAATAATATTTTCCCTTAAATTTAAGAAATAAATGGCCAAAGACATATTTGCAAAAATAAAAAAGAGCAGTTATCAAAAATAAAAAACCCAATATTCCTGTCTCAGCTAATATTTGAATATAAGTGTTATGAGGATGATTGGCGCAAGAAAAATCGCTTTCCACATATTTTTTATTATCACAAAAATTTCTAAAATTTTTAACACCAACTCCTAAATATTTGTTATCTAAATACATTCTATAAGCAGTAATATAATGATGAGTATGTGCTTTTGAAAAAATATAAATTCCCTTTTCTGGACTAATTAAATTCATTTGACTTAAAGTTAAATCAAATACTCTTTCTTTTGCACTAGGGTTCATTAAGCTAATAAGTGTAAGTAATATTATGCTAGATAATAATGTGAATAATCTTAATTTTACTAAATTTTTAGAAAATAAAATAACAAAAACAGCTGATAGATTAATATAAAAAAAAGCAGAGCGATCTCCACTTAAAAAAATTAAAACTTCTGACAAAATGAAAGTTAAAATACATATAAAAAGTAATTTTTTTTCTTTTTTATATATAAATATGGATAATCCAAAAAAAATTGGCCATAATCTACTTAAATAACTCCCTAAAATTTTTTCATCATAAAAAAAACTACTTACTCGCTCATTGAACTCTCTAAAGAAATACTCATGAAAGCCATCTAAAATTAAGACTATAAAGCAAATAAAAACAACAAAAAAGAAATGTTTTATAAATTTATCATCATAATTTAATAAAGCAACTATGGCAATTACAAAAACACCATATCTAAAATAAAAAAAAGAAATTTTTAAAC
>JAOHFB010000030.1 GCA_028097785.1 Candidatus Pelagibacter sp.
GAGGTTATCTTTCTATAGAAGATAGTCAAAGAGAAGATTACTTAAATATATTTTTTAATGCTTATTGGAGAGATAATTTAGACCTATCATCAAAAAAAGAATTTTCAAAATTATTAGAGAATTTAAAAATAGATAGTAAAATATTTTTTGATAAAATTTCACAGCAATCAATAAAAGATACTTTGAAACAATTAACAAATGATGCTTTTGAAAAAGAAGTCTTTGGGGCACCTACTTTTATTGTAAATAATAAAATTTTTTGGGGACAAGATCGTCTTGAATATGCTCTTGAGGAATTAAATTAAATTATACTATTTTGAATTTACTTTGGCTAATTGAACCAAAGCCACCTTCGATATGTGATATTTTTTCATATCCCATATTTTTTAAAGCTTTAACCGCTAAAGCAGATCTTACTCCACCAGCACAAAATAAAACCATTTCTTTATTTTGATCTAAAACACCTTGTTGAAATAATGCGCTGTTAGGATCTAAAAAAATTTCTAATTTCCCTCTTGGTATATGAACTGAATGTTCGACTTTACCTGTACTTTCTAATTCATTGCCTTCTCTAATATCAATTAAATTACAGTTATTTTCTTCAACCATTTTTAAAGCTTCATCCGCATTAATTGTTTTTATTTCTTGCATCGCTTCAGAAAATAAAGTTTGAATTGATTTTATAGTCATTATTCTATTTCAAAATATATCAAAAACATTATATTGCTAGCTAATTATGTTAAAAAATAATACTAAAGCCCCAAATTTTAAACTTCCCTCAACTTCAAAAGATAACTATTCGCTTAAAGATTCGATTGGTAAATATGTCGTTATTTATTTTTATCCAAAAGATGACACTCCAGGATGCACGATTGAAACTAATGATTTTAATAAATTACTCTCTAAATTCAAAAAATTAGAGTGTGAAGTATATGGAATTTCTAAGGATAATTTAAAAAGTCACGACAAATTTAGAGATAAATATAAGATAAAATTTGATTTATTAGCTGATGAAGAGCTAACTGTGCTTAAAAAATATAAAGTATGGGGTAAAAAAAAATTTATGGGACGAGAGTTTATGGGCGTCCTTAGAACTACTTTTTTAATAGATAAAAAAGGAAAAATTATAAAAATTTGGGATAATGTTAAAGTTAAAGACCACGCCAAAGAAGTATTAGAAACCCTTAAAAATCTTTCAAAAAAATAAAAAGGCCCCTTATTTCTAAGGGACCCTTAACGTTATATAGAGATAATTTTTTAGTCTCGAATTGCGTAAGCTTTAACACCCACTTCCGCAACGTCTGTTCCAAGTTTTTCAGCTTGAGCACTAATTCTTAAACCAATAGTTTCTTTAAGTGCTCTAAAAACTATGTAAGAAAGTACAAAACTAAATACACATACAGCAAGAACACCAGTAAACTGTGTTCCAAATGTTGTATCTGGATTTGAAATTGGAACTACCATTGTTCCAAAAATACCAGCAAACATATGAACTGGAATTGCACCTACTACATCATCAATGTGTTTAGACTCTAAAAACTTAGTTCCAAAATACATGATAATTGCACCAATAGAACCAATGACCATTGCAAGAATTGGACTTGGGTTTAAAGGTTCAGCAGTGATTGCAACAAGACCAGCTAAAGCACCATTTAACATCATGATGATATCCGTTTTACCACCAATTAATCTAGTAACTAATGCAGCAGTAACAGTTCCAGCTGCACCTGCTAAATGAGTGTTGACTGCAATTTTACTAATTGCTGTAACATCATCAAAAGTTCCAACTGCTAATTGACTGAAACCATTAAAGCCAAACCAACCAAACCATAATAAAAAAGTACCAAGAGTAACTAAAGGGATACTAGAAGCTGCAAATGGAACTAAAGATTTAGTTTCACCTTTTTTTCCAAATCTACCCGCTCTTGCACCTAGTACAATCACACCTGCTAAGGCTGCTGCACCACCACAAGCATGTACTAAAGTAGATCCTGCAAAATCAGAAAAACCAGCAGTAGCTAACCAGCCACCACCCCACTGCCAACCCATAGAGATTGGATAAATAAATGCAGCCATTATTGCTGAGAAAATAAAGAATGGCCAAATTTTAATTCTTTCTGCAACCGCTCCTGAAACTATAGATACCGTCGCACAAACAAACATCGCTTGATAGAACCAATCTGAATAATCAGAATAACCAGTTCCTATTTCTGAAGCATCACTCCATATTGCGAATGTTCCTATATATCCACCTTCAGGTATTCCATATGCAAGATTATAACCACATAAAAAAAATACAATTGATGCAATAGCAAATTTACCAATATTCTTTGCAGCAATCGTTGATACACTTTTAGTTGTTACCAAACCACACTCAAGCATACAAAATCCTGCAGCCATGAATGCAACTAATACGCCACCTAAATAAAAACCAAGTGTGTTAAATATATATTGTCCTTCAGCTGAAATAGTAGTTTCTGCTGAGGCTAAGCATGTAATGCTAAATAGAATTACAATACTTAATGAAATTTTTTTAATTAAATTAATCATTATCTCTCCTTGTTATGAAGGTCCTTTTATTGAAGTTTAGCTGTTTAAGAATTGCTGATTAGTCAAAAGAGTTATGACGATAGAACATGTGTATAAGTATAAAGGCCCCAAAAAAGGGGCCTTTTTTCTAACTATAAGAGAGAGAGATAGTTATTCTGTTTTTAAGAGGCTCTCCAATGAGATAACGACATGGAGATCGAAGAGCCTCTTTATTGCATGCAATTAGTCTCTTATTGCGTAAGCAATTACACCTGTTTCAGTAACATCAGTACCTTTAGTTTCAGCTTCTTTACTTAATCTGATACCAAAGATTGCTTTCATCACTGACCATACAATGTAAGACACAGCAAACACAAAAATGTTAACCGCAAGTACACCAATTAACTGAGCACTAAAACTTGCATCAGCATTCGTTAGTGGAACTGCAAGTGTACCCCAAATTCCAGCAAATAAGTGAGCTGGGATTGCACCTACTACATCGTCCAGTTTGAAATTAAATAATAGTTTAGTTCCAAACACTACGATCAATCCACCGACAGCACCAATTAAGATTGCTGCAAAGGGTGAAGGTGCTAAAGGTTCTGCAGTGATAGCCACAAGACCACCAATTGCTCCGTTTAACATTTGAATTACATCTGTTTTACCATACATTAATCTTGTAATTACACCTGCTGCTAATACACCACCACAAGCTGCAAGATTTGTATTGATAAAGATAGTTGAGATCGCAACTGCATCATCAAAAGTTCCTAATGCTAATTGAGATCCACCATTAAATCCAAACCAACCTAACCATAGGATAAATACACCTATTGTTACTAATGGAATTGAAGAGGCTGCAAAAGGTTTTAACGCCTTTGGATTTCCTGCAGAGTCAAATCTTCCATTTCTAGCACCTAACAAAATGATACCTGCTAAAGCTGCAGCACCACCTGTTGAGTGTACTAAAGTTGAACCCGCAAAGTCAGAGAAACCGATTTCAGCTAACCAGCCTCCACCCCACTGCCAACCCATTACGATTGGATAAATAATTCCAGCTAAAATAGCTGCAAATAAGAAGAATGGCCATAACTTGATTCTTTCTGCCATAGCACCTGAGCAAATTGAAACTGTTGTTGCACAGAATACCATTTGGAAAAACCAATCAGAACCATCCGCATAACCAGTATCAATTGCACTTGCATCTGACCATGGTGTGAATGATCCAATATATCCACCTTCTGGAATACCGTAAGCTAAGTTGTAACCAACTAGCCAAAACATAATTCCAGCAATTGCATAAAGACCAATATTCTTTGCACAAATTACTGAAACACTTTTTGAAGTTACCATACCAGATTCTAGCATTGCAAAACCTGCTGCCATGAACATGACAAGGAAACCACAAATTAAAAATAATAGAGTATTAAAAATAAACCCCACTTCGGCAGACACAGTTGTCTCTGCCATACCCGCACTACTCATGTTTAGTAAAAACACTAAACTAAGAACTGGTGCAGTTATTCTCTTTATTAATTTAGTCATAAGACCTCCTGTTAAAGTGAAGACTTATAATTTTATTAATTTTAAAAACTAACGCTGATTAGGAAAAATTGGTATGCAGTTTTTGCATATAGTAACAGCCCTGAACGTGTTTTGAAAACGTTAGGGCTGTTAAAAAAAATGATTATTTATTGAATACTTCTTTTAAAGCTTTAGCTGGTAAGAATTTTACCTTTTGAGAAGCAGCGATTTGAATTTGCTCACCTGTTCGAGGATTTCTTCCCACTCTAGCTTTTCTTTTTGCTACTTTATATGTACCAAATCCAGCAATTTTTACTGTATCATCACCCTTTAGTGCATCTAAAATAGTGTTGGTAATTGTATCAAATGTTCTTTCAGCATCAGCTTTACTCAAATTTAATGAGCCTGAAAGTGATGCTACTAGTTGTTTTTTGTTCATTTTAGCTCCGGTTGTGTTGGTTAAAATCTATACTTGTCATAAACGGCGTAAAATCAAGCTTTTTTTTAGTGTCTTATTTTTTTTTATATACAATATGTAGTTGTAACTTAAATAAGTATTGATTTTACTTAACTTTTTAACGTTTTATAAAATAAATTTATTTGAATAAACCAAGGTCTTTTAGGTCATTAAATGTTGTAAAAAACATCAAAGATAGCAACAAAAACATACCGATTCGAAAAAAACCTTCTTGAGTTTTTTGAGATAAAGGACGACCTAAGACTTTCTCAAATGCATAAAACATTAAGTGCCCACCATCCAACATTGGTATTGGAAATAAGTTAATCAAACCAAGGCTTATTGAAATATAAGCCATAATAGAGATAAAAGGCAAGATACCAATTTCAGCAACTTGACCTGTAATCTTTGCAATTCGAATGGGGCCTCCTAATTGCGAACTATCTCCCGATCCTGTTAACATGGTACCGATATATTTAAGAGAAGAAGTACTTACAAAGTACACTTCTTTAACGGATTGAATTAATGCTTGGGCAGGTCCTAGTTTTACATGGTTAATTTCATTATTTACTGCTCCAAGTTTAATGCCAACCATTCTTTTATTAACTTTATTCCCCAAATTATCATCGCTTAAAACTATGTTTGGCTTAATTTTAAGCAAATACTCTTGATCAAATCGTTCAACTTTAAAATCAATAACATCTCCTGTTGAAGTTGTTATATATTTTGAAACATCCATGATGCTTTCAACTTTGTTGCCATCAATTTCTAAAATAATATCATTATCTTTAAGCCCTCCAATCATTGCAGGACTATCTTTTTGAACTTCATTGATAACTGCTGGAGTAAAATCTTTACCAACAAAGGTATAAATACAAAAGAATATAGCTATCGCTAATAAAAAGTTAGCTAAGGGTCCGCCAAATACAATTAACGCTCGTTGATATAATGGTTTTATGACAAATAACTTTTCTTGGTCTTCTTCATTGTATTGTTTTAATATTTTTTCATGATCTACTTGTGAAAAAACATTACGGTCACCAAAAAATTTGACATAACCACCAAGTGGGATCCAACATATCTTCCATCTGGTTCCATGCTTATCATTCCAACCAAATAGCTCTTGACCAAAACCGATTGAAAAATCAGTAACCCCTACACCATATTTTCTTGCAAAATAATAATGGCCGTACTCATGAATAAACACGACAACCAAAATCAAGACTATAAATGGAATTATATATGTAAGCATAATCTATATTTTAATTGAATATTAAACCAACTACAACCTCTTTAAATTAATAGTATTCATATTTTTTCTCAGTTTTACTTCTATATTCATCTGAATGAATATTTCTGTAATTACCTTGATCATGAGCGTTGCACCAGTGAACTAGTTTTTGCTGCTTTTCAAAAGTAATACGATTATATTCCTTCCGCTGCTTTTCTTTCATATCCACCTGCTGCTGTTTTATGAACTTGTCATCTTTAGCTTTTTTTATTTGTTGCTCTTGATCAGTTTTTTCTTTCTCTCTTTTAATTTCATCATCAGTTTTTACCTTAACTGGAATAATTTCAACTGGTGTTGGCTTCGTTCCTCTAAATGGGTCTTGGTATTTTTTTGGTAATTTTTTACCAATTAAATGATAATAATATTCTGGATTTTCTTTTTTAATTCTAGGACCTTCTTTTTTTAAAAAATCTTCCCATTCTTTTTTAACAAGCAATCCATAATTTGGCTTCGTTTCACCAAATTGTCTTTTTCTTGATTTTGATCTTCTTGAACGCGCACCATTTAATTTAGGCATAATTTTTCTCCTTTTTATTTTGTAGTTTTTTTAAGATTTCATATAATTTTAGATACTTTGAGAGCAGCTTGTCTTCGATAGTATTTAGCTTCAATATTGCGCTTCCTTCAGTGCAATCTCTTGCAAACGAAAGCCCTGATTTTCTTACAATTGTATTAGACGACAACATCATTGTTTTATGATCTCCACCTGCAACAACTTCAGCAACCCGATCTTTATGATCTGAAGCCTCATACTCTTGCATTTCATGATTAACAATCCCTGCTTCAAACATTGCTATACGCTTAGACCTTATTGCAATATCAATCATTTTTGAGACGATAAACTCTTGATGAACTCCAGCAGGTTTAAGTTCATTCACTAATCTTTCAATGAACTCATTAACTTCATCAATGTTTTCACCTATTACTGCAATTTTTTCAGCGTAGAGACCGTGTTTGATGGAATTTAAACTAGACTTTAATTTACCATTTACAGTTTTTGGTCCAGTTGATTTTAGCGAATTTTTTCTATTCGCTAATATTTTCTTTTTGCTAGCCATAATATCCTCCTTTTAATAACTCGCACAAATTCCACGAGGGCTTACAATTAATTGATTAAAAGGCTCACCCCGAAGGGCATTATTTAAGGCCGCGTAATAAACGTATTACAAACGAATCTTTTTAAAGATTAATTAATATTACCATAGCTGCAACACCAGGATCAATACATCAGAAGCTGTTTCAATGTTAAATTAATGTTACAAAATATTTTTGTATTCAATCATAAATCAAACATAATTTAACATTAGATTAATTTTAATTGGAACCTTTAATTAATACATTTATCTCGAAAGCTACAAAAAAATTAATCTTCAAATTTAAAAAAGAATACATCAGCATGCTTTTAG
>JAOHFB010000031.1 GCA_028097785.1 Candidatus Pelagibacter sp.
AAGACTTAATTTTCCAAAGCTTGGAATTATGAGACCTTCTTTTCTATTGGGTGATAGAAAAGAAAAGAGAGTAGGCGAGAAAATAGGAATTTTTGTATTTAAATTATTGTCTCCTCTATTTTTAGGACCTCTAAAGAAAATGAAACCCATTCATTCAGCAACTGTCGCTAAAGCTATGATTAAGACTGCAAATGAAAACTTGGAAAAAAATATTTTCGAGTCGAATGAAATAGCTGAATTAGTTTTAAACTAATCCTAATCTTACAACAGATTTAGCAGTTTCAGATATACATCCTTTTGCAGGATTAAATTTTAATCCCAATAATTCTTCAGCATAACTTGTGTCAGTTTGCATTGTGATCTCAAGGTCTGGAATCATTGTTTTTGCACTCGAGTCCAAGTAGCTAAACAATTTAACCATAAAATTTGGAAGATGTTTTTTTGGAAGTTTTTTTGCATATTCTGGCATTGCTTCAGCCATTATTTGAGATAGCTCAATTAGTGTTTTTACTTCTTTACCTACAATTAATCTTCGTCCACCAACATTATCATTGCCAATACAAGCAACGTGTGCTTTTGCTATATCTTTTACATCAGAAATTAAAACTCCCCACTTAGGTGCTGCAGGAAATTTGCCTTTTAGAAACTGTCTAACATATTCAATTGAAGTTCCTCCTTTTTTATCTAGTGCATCACCAAAAACTCCCCCAGGACAAATAGTAGTAAACTTATTTTTTAATCCCTTGCTATTCATAAATTCCCAAGCAAGTCTTTCAGCTTTTGTTTTTGACAAAAAGTAGTCAGTTACCCCTTCTTTCCAATTTTCATCTGTCCAATCATTTTCTCCAAATGTATAAGGGTTACTTCTGTTTGGTTTTCTAAACATTGCAACAATCGAAGAAGTTTTAATTATCTGTTCTACATTTGCATTAATACCAGCCTTTAAAACTCTTAACGTTCCATCTACAGCAGGTGCCAATAAACTATCTCTATCATTTGAAACTTTGTAAGGAAAAGGTGAAGCAATATGCATTATATATTTACACCCTTGAGCAGCTTCATTCCATCCATCATCTTTTAAAAGGTCCAATTCAGCAAATGACAGTTTTTCAGTTGATGCATATTTGCCAATAGTTTCTTTAGTTTGATTAATAAGTTCCTTATTTCTAACTGTTCCTAAAACTTCATATCCTGCATTTAATAATTCTATTGCAGTATGTTTTGCTATCCATCCACTTATTCCAGTTAATAATACTTTATCTGCCATTATATTTACCCTTTTCGTTTGTAATTAGTTATCAATCTCGAATTAGTGAGATAGGAATTTTTCGGCTTCTAATGCTGCCATACAGCCCATTCCCGCAGCTGTAACGGCTTGTCTAAAAGTTTTGTCTTTAACATCACCTGCAGCATAAACTCCTGGGATATTAGTTTCAGTAGAATCTGGTTTAGTTACTAAATAACCTTCTTTATCCATATCCAACTGTTCTTTAAATAAAGTTGTTGCTGGATCATGGCCAATTGCAATAAATAAACCATCAATTTTTAATTCATCAATCTTATTAGTTTTTAGATTTTTAACCTTGATACCTGTAACGTTTTTGGGTTCACCATCTCCAATTACTTCATCGACAGCACTATCCCAAATGATTTCAATTTTCTTATTTTCCATTAATTTCTTTTGAAGCATTTTTTCAGCTCTTAATTCATCTCTCCTATGAATTAGCTTAACTTTTGATGCAAATTTTGTAAGAAACATTGCTTCTTCAACAGCAGCATTACCACCACCAACAACAGCAACTTCTTTATCTTTAAAAAAGAAACCATCACATGTGGCACACGCAGAAACTCCAAAGCCTCTAAATTTTTGTTCAGATTCTAAATTTAACCATCTAGCTTGAGCGCCAGTTGATATAATTATACTATCTGCAGTATATTTTTGACCACTATCACCCACGGCTTCAAAAGGCTTAGATTTTAAATTCACTGAAGAGATATGATCTTCAATCATTTCAGTTCCAACAGCTTTAGCTTGATCTCTCATTTGATCCATTAACCAAGGACCTTGAATTACATCAGCAAAACCAGGAAAATTTTCTACATCTGTTGTTGTAGTTAATTGTCCACCAGGAGCTGATCCATAAACTAAAACAGGACTTAACATTGCTCGAGCAGCATAAACAGCGGCAGTGTATCCGGCTGGACCGGATCCAATTATTAACACTTTTGTGTGTTTTGTTGGATTATCACTCATACAAAAGTTATATAAGGATAAATGGCAAAATTAAAAGGGATATTATTGACCGAAGGTATGCATGGCATGATCAGTCAAGTAGAAGGTTTGGCTAAAGCCTTGGATATAGACTTTACACACCATAAGGTTGAACTAAATCATTTTTGGAAATTAATTCCTCCAAATCTTAGCCCAGTTTCACAGAGTGTTTTTAAAAAAATTAATCACGATGATTTTGATGTGATCATCTCATGTGGACGTAAAAGTGTTATTCCTTCAATTCACTTAAAGAATACAGCAAACAAAAAAGCATTTAATATTCACATTCAAGATCCAAAAGTAGATTTAAATCATTTTGATTTTATTGTTGCTCCAGAGCATGATGGAATAGAAGGTGACAATGTAATTAGCACAAAGGGCGCCATTCATTATCTTACTGAAAATGAGATTAGTGAAAATAAAGATTATTTGAATTCATTTATTAAAAAAGACGAAAGAAGAATTTGGACTTTAATTATGGGTGGTCCAACAAAGTATTATGATTATTCAACAAAAAATATGAAACATATTTTTACATCTCTATACAAATTATTAAAAAAACATGATTTTCAATTAGTAGTAATTCCATCGATGAGAACACCAATTAATACCATTCATTATGCCAAAGAATTTTTTGGGGATAATCACACAATTATAATGGATGTTGATAAAAAAGCATATTTATCAGCTTTAGCAATTGCAGAAAATATTATAGTTACATGTGACTCAAGTTCAATGATTTCTGAAGCAGCTTTAACAGGAAAACCAATTTATATAGCTAGTATTTTACCTAAAAAAAATGACAAAAGATTTCAAAGATTTAGAAATTTATTTAGAGAATTAAATATTACTCGAAATCTAGGTGAAGAAGTGGGAAATTGGAACTATCAAAAGCTAGATGAAACGAATAGAGTGGCAAGTATTATCAAACAAAAAATTAGTTCTTAATGTCATTTTTAAATTCAATTCAAACTCAATCAAAGAAACATGATTTCCCATTTGATCATTGGGAATATTATAACGCACTTACAGATGGAGCTATGGAGGAAATAATTAAAGCCGACATACCAGATGTGAGTAAGCACAATCTTAATTATGATGGAACTAGAGCAATCGATGGTGGTGCTGCAGAATTTAGAGAGGGTATAGTCTCTGGAGGTAAAGCAATTAAATTTAGATGTTTTGTGACCAAAGAAAATGAAAAACAATTTCCAAATCTAGTAAAATTTACCAAAGAACTTCAATCTAAAGAAGTTCATCAAACTATTTCAAAAATGATCAATAAAGATTTGTCTAATTCATATGTTAGAGTTGAAGTTATATGTGATCGTGAAGGATTTTGGTTAAAGCCCCATTGTGATATCAAAGAAAAACTGATGTCAGGGTTAATTTTTGTAAATAATGCCAATGAATCTGAAGATCTTGGGACAGACTTTTACAACGAAAAATTAGAAAAAGTAAAAACAGTTCCTTACAAAAATAACTATGGCTATATGTTTACTAGTGGGCCAAATACTTGGCATGGTATGGAAAAGAAAACAATAGTTAAAGAGAGACGTTGCATTCAAGTAAATTATGTAACTTTTGAAACTGACTGGAAAGTAAATTCTTAAATATCCTGAAGCGAAGTAACTTCTAATTTTTTAGTTTTTAGAGATTTGATAGCTTGCAAGCATGCTTGAGCAGTAGACATGTTTGTGCAATAGGGAACTTTATTCTTAAGTGTTGCTCTTCTAAGTGCTATTGCATCATTTAATCTATGTTCACTATTTCCTCCACCAGTATTAATTACTAGTGCAATTTTTTTAGAGTCTAAAATATCAACAATGTGTGGAGATCCACTACTTACTTTATTTATAATCTTACACTTCATTCCATGCTTTTGAATATATTCTGCAGTTCCTCTTGTTGCACATAATGTGAAATTTAGCTTGATAAGTTCTTTGGCTAAATCTATTCCCTCATCTTTGTGAGAGTCTTTTAATGATACAAACGCTAGTCCCTGTTTTGGTAATGAGTTAGCTGCTGCAATTTGACTTTTAGCAAAAGCCATACCAAAGTCTTTATCAAATCCCATCACTTCACCAGTTGATTTCATTTCAGGTCCTAAAAGTAAATCACTGTTAGGAAATTTATTAAAAGGAAATACTGCTTCTTTAACAGCATACATACCTTTAGATTTATCTTTTAAATTAAACTTCGATAATTTTTCACCAGCCATAACTCTTGATGCTATTTTAGCAAGAGGCAAACCTTTTGCTTTAGATACGAATGGTACTGTTCTACTTGCTCTAGGGTTTACTTCGATTACATAAATCTCATCTTTTTTGATAGCAAATTGAATGTTCATGAAACCTTTAACTTTTAAAGCTAAAGCTAATTTTTTAGTTTGATTTTCTATTTCTTTAATTAAGAAAGGTTTAATTGAAACTGGAGGCAAACTACACGCAGAGTCTCCAGAGTGAATGCCGGCTTCTTCAATATGTTGCATAATGCCTGCTACATGAACTTGTTTTCCATCAGATATTGCATCAACATCCACTTCCATTGCATGATCGATAAATTTATCAATTAAAATTGGATTTTCTTCAGCTGCTTTAAAAGCTTCTTCAACAAAGTTTTTAAGCTGGCTTTTTTCGTGAACAATTTCCATTGCTCTTCCGCCTAACACATAAGAAGGTCTAACCATTAATGGTAAACCAATTTTTTCAGCTATTTTAATAGCTTCCTTATAGGTTTTAGCAATTCCACTTTCAGCTTGTTTTAACTTTAACTTGTTAAGTAGTTTTCTAAATCTATCTCTGTCTTCTGCTAAATCAATTGATGTATATTGTGTTCCTAAAATTGGCAGCTTGTTATCATGTAAAAATTTAGCAAGCTTAATTGGAGTTTGACCACCAAACTGTGCAATAACACCAACTAAGTTTCCTTTTTCTTTTTCTTTTTTAATTATATTGAAGACGTATTCTTCTTTTAATGGCTCAAAATATAAACGGTCACTAGTATCATAATCTGTTGATACAGTTTCAGGATTACAGTTAACCATGATTGTCTCAAATCCTGCATCTTTCAATGAAAAACTAGCCTGACAACAACAATAATCAAATTCTATTCCTTGACCTATTCTATTTGGTCCACCACCAAGTATAATAATTTTTTTTCTTGAAGATGGATCTGCTTCACATTCTGAATTAATTGAAAAATTACGCTGATATGTTGAATACATATATGGTGTGAATGATTTAAATTCAGCCGCACAAGTATCTACCTTCTTAAATACAGGTAATATTTTAAGAGCCATTCTTTTGCGTCTAACCACATCTTCAGAGGTTTTTGTTAGTTCTGATAATTTTTTATCAGAAAAACCAATTGATTTTATTCGGTTAAACTCATTAAAATCTTTTGGTAACCCTTTATTTTTAATTTTAGTTTCATTATCAACAATTTCCTTAATCTGTTCTAGAAACCATGGATCAATTTTTGATAAAGCAAAAATTCTCTTTAAATTGATTTTTTTTCTTACTGCCTCTGCAACGAGTAAAATTTTGTTCGGAATATTTTCTTTTAGTTTTTTCTCTATTTGATTTTTATTCAAGTTAAAAATTCTATCTAAACCTGAAAACCCAGTTTCAAGGGAAACCAATGCTTTTTGAAGTGACTCTTTAAAATTTCTTCCAATTGCCATTGCTTCACCAACAGATTTCATGGAAGTACCCAATGTTGCAGGAGAAGTTGAAAACTTTTCAAATGTAAATCTTGGAATTTTAGTTACAACATAATCAATGCTTGGTTCAAATGATGCGGGAGTTACTTTTGTAATTTCATTTTTTAACTCATCTAAAGTGTAGCCTACAGCAAGTTTGGCTGCAACTTTTGCAATTGGAAAGCCCGTTGCTTTTGATGCAAGCGCTGATGAACGAGATACTCTTGGATTCATTTCAATTACAACCATTCGTCCATTTTTAGGATTAATTGCGAACTGAACATTTGATCCACCTGTTTCAACTCCAATTTTTCTAAGACATGCTATCGATGCATTTCTCATAACTTGATATTCTTTATCAGTTAATGTTAGAGCAGGGGCAACAGTAACTGAGTCCCCAGTATGAATTCCCATTGGATCAATATTTTCAATAGAACAGATAATGATACAGTTGTCTTTTTTATCTCTTACAACTTCCATCTCAAATTCTTTCCATCCCTCTAAACATTCTTCAACTAGAACTTGGCTTACCGGAGACTCGTGTAATCCACTTTTAATAATTTTAAGATAATCTTTTTTATTTTTAGCAATACCACCTCCAAGACCGCCCAAAGTAAATGCAGGTCTTATGATTGCTGGTAATCCAATTTTCTTTAAAACTTTAGATGCTTGATTAATATTATTTACGATCTCAGATTTAGGTAAATCTAAACCAATATCGATCATATTTTTTCTGAATTTTTTTCTATCTTCCGCATTTGAGATAGCTTTAGAGTTGGCTCCAATTAATTCTATTTTGTATTTTTTAAGAATTCCTTTTTTCTCAGCCTCCATTGCAAGATTAAGAGCTGTTTGGCCACCCATAGTTGGAAGAATTGCATCTGGTTTTTCTTTTTTAAGAATTTTTTCCAAAACTTCTAAAGTAATAGGTTCAATATAAGTTTTATCTGCAACATCAGGGTCAGTCATTATGGTTGCTGGATTTGAGTTAATTAATATAACTTTATAACCCTCATCTCTTAAAGCTTTACAAGCTTGTGTTCCTG
>JAOHFB010000032.1 GCA_028097785.1 Candidatus Pelagibacter sp.
TAATTATCTTTCCATTTGGATTAAGTTTATTTTTACAAATTGATAATAGCTTTATCGCTTGTTTTTTTTTTAATAAATGAATTGTTTGCTTTATTAAGATTAAATCAAAAGTAATTTTAGTTTTTGATACAAAAGACAATGCATCAATTTTTTTAAAAATTATTTTTTTGTTTTTATCTTTATAATTTTCTATATCTAAACCAATTGGTTTTTTTGATAGTTTTAATCTATTTGAAAGATTTCCTAAAATTTTTCCCCTGCCACAACCAATATCTAAAATTTTAGAATCCTTATCCAGTTTTACTTGCTTTAATATAAATTCATTAAAAGAGTTAATGTATTTTTGTGAAGATAACCAAGTCTTGTTATCCCAATTTTTTAATGGTGCCATATTAAATATTTAAATCATTACTAAATTTATTAAAATAAAGTATTAAAGTTAAACTAATGCAAAAATCCTCAATACAGTACATCTTAAAGTTATCAATCCCTATATTTTTTGCCAACCTAGCAATTCCGATGGTTGGAATTATTGATACTGCATTAATGGGAAACTTAGGAAGTTTGTCTTATCTTTCAGCAACATCAGTTGCTGCCAATTTATTTTCAATGATTTTTTGGAGTTTTGGTTTTTTAAGAATGGGTACTGTTGGAATGGTATCTCAGGCAAATGGCAGAAATAACTACACTGAAATCTTAAATATTGTAGTTAGAAATCTTTTATTCGTTTTAGCAATCTCAATAACAATCATTTTACTACAAAATCTTATATTAAGTTTAAGCTTAAAAATTTTTGATTTATCTGAGGCTACTAGAAATCTTTATGAGCAATATTTTAAAATCAGAGTTTATTCAGCACCAGGAGAATTAACATTATATATCATAACTGGATTGTTTGTTGGATTACAAAAAACTAAGACTTCTAGCCTTGCTGTTGGCTTTTTTTCTATTTTAAATATCTTATTAAGCATTGTTCTTGTTACAAAATTTGACCTAAATATTAAGGGTGTTGCTTATGGAACTTTGTTCTCAGCATTAATTACTTCTATAATTTTTTTGATTTATATGTTTTGGTATTTGTCAAAATATACCAAAATTACAATTAACTTTGCCCAAATATTTAATTTAAAAAAAATTAAGAATATATTTAACATTAATCTGAATATTTTTATTAGAACAATTTTATTAACTTTTTCATTTTTATGGTTCACTTATCTTGGAACACAAATTGGTGAAAATTATGTTGCTGCAAATGCTATATTAATTAATCTTGTTTTTCTTTCTGCTTTTATATTGGATGCTTATGCTTTTTCTACAGAGGGAATAGTTGGATATTCATTAGGGAAAAAAGATTTAAATCTTTTTAAAAACATTGTTAAAAATTCATTTATATTAAGCTCAATTTCTGGATTGATAATTTCTATAATTTTCTTTTTTACCAATAATTTGGTGATTAATCTTATGTCAGATATAAACGAGATTAGAGAGTTAAGTTCATCTTATGCTGTTTGGTTGATAATTTTACCAGTAATTTCATCTTTTTGTTATCAATTTGATGGCATCTTTATAGGAGCCTCGCAAACAAAAGAATTAAGAAATGCAATGATATTTTCAGTTTTTAGTTATTTATTAATTTCAATATTATTAATTAAATTTCTATTCAATACTGGTATTTGGATTTCTCTTTGTATCTTTATGATTTTAAGAGCTGTCTCTCTTTTCTACTATTTGGATAAAATCTATTTAAGATTTAGAAAAAATTAATTTTTTTTTATAAATATCTGCTCTAATTGAAACTAGTATAATCAACAATACTAAAGGAATGCATGCTAAATTAATTTCATTCCAACTAAATTTTAAAATAGAATAACCTGCAATTAAGCTTGCAATAGATTGTATAGAAAAAACTAGCACGTCATTAAAACCTTGAACTTTAAATTTTTCACTTTCTTTATAACAAAGAACTAACAAACTGGTTCCACCAATAAAAAGAAAGTTCCATCCTATTCCTAATAATACCAATGCAATTAAATAATTTACAAAAGTTTGATCGTAAAAACTTAAATAAATACAAACAAGATAAATTAAGGCTCCAGTATAAATAATTACTGAATGTCCAAATTTCTTTATTAAAATACCTGTAATTAATGATGGTAAAAACATCCCTATTATATGAGACTGTATAACAATGCTTGTTGAACCCAATGTGAATCCATGCATCTTATACATACTTATTGGTGTAGCTGTCATAATGAATGACATTACAGAATATGCAAAAGCTGCTGAAACAATTGCTTGAAGAATAATTGGGTTTTTCAATAAATCGAAATATGATCTTTGATTACTATCAATATTCTCAATAGGCTTTGGATTATTGTCTGTTCTATAAAAAATTAATAAAAATACTGGTAAAAATGTTAAAATTGCTAATGAAATATAGGATCCGGTATAAAGATGATCTGAAATTATATTTTTAGAAAAATTTGCAACATTAGGTCCAATTAAAGCTGAAAGAATTGTTGCAAGTAGCAATATAGAAATTGCTCTTGAGCTATCATTTTTTTCAACTGTTTCTGCTGCAGCAAATCTATATTGATGTGTAAATGCAATTCCTGTGTCAATTACAAAACATGAAAAGCAAAATAAAATAAAGTTTTCAGTGTAAATTGAATAAGCCCCAAGCAGTGAAGCTAAACTCGAATAAGTTGATGATAATATAAATCCCTTTTTTCTTCCAATTTTACTCATTATCTTTGCTGCAAAAAAAGAAAATACTGCAGTGCCAACAATTGATAATGACGTTGGAAGTGTTGCTAACGATGCTATTGGTGAAATTTTTAGCCCAACAATACCACTTATAAAGACCGTAATTGGAGGTGCTGTAAATGAAAATACTTGGCAGATAGTTAAAATAACTAAATTCCTATTAAGCATTATTTTTCCTTAAATGTTTTCTTCGAAATGTTAATGGCAAGCAATACCAAATTTTTTTAAACGCCAGTAGTTATAAGGCCAAGGAGTTAAAAAACCTACTGTAAGCATGATTGGTACTACCCACCACGTTAACATGGCTCCACCTGTCAAGAGATAGTCTGTTAAATTCATTGCAACTTCCATACTAACCATTGAAATAAAACTCATTCCCAATGCTGTTTTTAAAGCACTTTTAAAATCAAAGTTTTGCTTCATAAGTATAATAGTTTCTAAAATTATACTTGTAATTAATCCGTTGATAATTGCTAATGTCATAATTCCTAAAACTGGAAATGGAATTTTTGTTAATTGAAAAAATAATATTGTTCCAAAATCTCCAATAGCACAGCCTAATAAACACCAAGCTGTATTTTTTGCACTTCTTTTCCATGTGTGATTACAGGACCAATTAAAAGTACTAGCTGTCATGATTATTTGCTCAGATTTATTTGATATTCATATTCTTCTTTAGGCCAAAAAGATTTGATATAAGCTAATACGCTATCAATTTCTTTATCAGATAAATTGTCCTCAAAACCAATCATCTTACCTTGGTAATTTTTTACTAATTTTGCTAATCCATATTTTATTATTGAATGTAGTGTTTGATCATCATGATGCCATGTATGTCCTGTTCCATTTAAAGGAGGAGCTTTTCTATACCCATCTTCATCCATCTCTTTCCAATTTTCTGCTCCGGCTAAATTAACCATATGACATGAAACACAATTTTCTTGATATGCAATCTTACCTCTTTCAATCATAATTTTTGATTCAGTGGTAATTGGAAAATGATTATGCGCTTTAGCAACAGTTAAGCTGCTAAATAATATGAAGATAATTAATACTGGCAATGACTTAATTATATACTTAAGCATACAAGTTATATAGATATTTCATTTATATTAACAAGTACATGTGTTAATTTAAAAAATGATTTTTAAACAAATTTTTGATACTGAGTCTTCAACTTATACTTATTTAATAGCATCTTCAAAAGGTCGTGAAGCAGTTATTATAGATCCTGTAATAGAAAATGTAGATAATTATATTAAAATTTTAGGAGAACTAGATCTTAAACTAGTCAAAGTTATAGATACTCATATTCATGCAGATCATGTAACGGGAGCTACCAAATTAAAGAAAGCTACTAATTGCACAACACTCATGGGAGAACATACCCCAGCTGATGCAGTTGAGATTAAAGTAAAAGATGGTGAAATTATTGAAATTGATAATTTGAAAATCAAATCGTTATATACGCCTGGACATACCTCTGATAGTTATAGTTTTTTACTAGATAACTATCTTTTTTCAGGAGATACACTTCTGATAAATGGAACTGGCAGAACTGATTTTCAAAATGGAAGCTCTAAAGATGCTTATAACTCTTTATTCAATAATCTTTTAAAATTACCAGAAGAAACTTTAGTTTATCCTGGTCATGATTATAACGGTAAATTTTCAAGTACAATTGGAAATGAAAAAAAATTTAATCCTAGATTACAGGTAAAAAGTGAAGATGAATATGTTGATATAATGTCTAAGCTAAATTTATCTAAACCTAAATTAATAGACATCAATGTTAGTAGAAATATTAAATTAGGTGCTAACTAAATATAACGAATATCAAAAACCAATAAGAAATTAACCCAGATAATATAGTTGCAATAATATTTTTTGAAAAATAACCAACAATAATTGCAACGATAGCTCCAAAAATTTTAGGATCATTCATTTCAACAAAAGATCCATAATCGTTGATAAAAATTGCTGGAAATATTATTGCGGGAAATACTGCTGAAGGAACGTACGCTAATACGTCTTTAATTCTTTTTCCAAGCATATCTCTATCAACTAATACAATCATAGTCATTCTGGTAAAATAAGTTAATATTCCTGCAACGATAATTGATAACCAAGTCATTTTTTTATCCTCAATAATAATGAAGCAACAAATAAGGCAATAACTGGTGAAATAATTATGTATGATTTAAATGGTGCATCAAAAAATAATAAAGAACTTAAACCACAGGTGATCATAACAATTAAATGATCAATTTTTTTTAAATCTTGAACAACAATAGCTATAAAAGTAAGCGGTATTGTAAATTTTAACCCCAGTTCTTCAGGTACAAATGATCCTAAAATAATACCTGAAAGTGTTGCTAATTGCCAACAAACCCACATAGTACATCCAGTTCCAATCAGATGATAATGAAGATGCTCTTCTGATTTATTTTTTTTAAAAAATTTATTAGACTCAGCAAAGCCTTGATCAACAATGAAATAAGAAATTATTAATTTTTTAATTAATGATAATTTTTCAAGGTATTCAGATAAAACTGCACCGTACAATAAATGTCTTGAATTGATGATTCCAACAGATGTAACAGCCACTAAACTAGATGCCCCACCTGAAAGTACTTGTAGAAATACAATTTGCGAAGCACCACCAAAAATAATGATCGACATTGCATAAACTAAATATGGACTAAATCCAAGTTCAACTCCAATTGCTCCACAAATAATTCCAAATGGAATGACAGATAGCATATGTGGAGAAATATCTACCATTCCCTTGGTAAATAATTGTTTTTTTGAAAGCATCTAATTGTTTTATTAAAAACAAACTATGTGATCAATATTAATTGGTCTTTTTATACCAAATTTTTCATCAACTTCATGTTGATGCATATGATGAGAATGTACAAAAACTGGTATCAACAAATCACTACTTGTTTTTAAAGTATAGATAAAATTAGTACCTCTAAATTTTCTATCTACAACTTCTAACTTCAAATTACTCTGATCATCGTGCTCAAGATCTTCTGGCTGTAACAATAATTGAACATCAGAGCCTTTTGGATAATGTTTAGTAAAATTTCCATTGATAGTCCCTAAATCTTGATTTTCTAAACTGTTTTCACCCGTAACTTTTGCTGGAATTAAAATTCCCCTATTTAAAAAATTTACTACCTCTACAGAATTTGGAAAATGATAAACATTATATGGGTCATCATATTGTTTTAATTGGCTATCTAAAATTATTCCACATTTGCTTCCAAGGTAAAATGCTTCGTAAGAGTCGTGTGTAACTATAATTGTAGTAATTTTTAAATCAGTTAAAACTTGCTTGAGTTTAACTTGAATTTCTTCTTTAAAACTTTGATCTACATTTGATAACGGTTCATCCAATAAAAGTAAATCTGGTTTTGAAAGTAACGCTCTTGCCAATGCTGCTCTTTGAGCTTCTCCAGAACTAATTTGATGAGGGAATTTATCCTTCACATGATCTAAATGAAGAAACTTAATAACTTCATTGATAGTTAAATTTTTTTTCTTTTTTTTATTTCTGTCAGCACCAAATTGAATATTTTGAAGAACATTATAGTGTGGAAAAAGTGAATTATCTTGAAATGCTAGAGAAATATTTCTATTTTCTGGTTCAACATGAATATTCTTAGAAGATATAGTTTTATTTTTTAAAGAAATTTTTCCAGATTGAATTTTTTCAAGTCCTGCTATTGTTCTTAAAATTGTTGTTTTACCAATTCCTGATGGGCCTAGTAGGCAAACTATATCTCCTTCATTTTCTATACTTAATGAAACATTGTTAACCTTATTTTTATCACTAGCGGCGAACGTAACATTTTCAATTTCTAAAAAGTTTTTTGGCATAAGACAGTTAATCCTTAAGAATATATCTAGATGTAATTAAAATAAAGAAACTTGCAATAAGAATGAGAAATAATGAAGGTGCTGCTGCAGCTTCAAGTAAATCTTGAGATGCAAAAATATAAGCTTGGGTCGCAAAAGTTTCAAAATTAAACGGTCTCATTATTAGTGTAATTGGTAACTCCTTAATAATTTCAATAGAAATCAAAATACCAATTAATAGAATAGAATTTTTCAAGTAAGGTATATGAATATTTTTGAAAGTTTTAAATTTTGAGTATCCTAATAAGTAAGCACTTTCATCAATTGAATAACTGATCTTTAAATACCCAGACTTAATCCCGTTA
>JAOHFB010000033.1 GCA_028097785.1 Candidatus Pelagibacter sp.
AAAACCAGGAAATGCTTCTGAAGAAACTTTTAAAGAATGGTCAGTAAGAGATGCAGATGCAGAAGAATTTAAGGATGGAAATCCTGTGGAATTTAAAACATTAAATTTAACAAAAATAATTAAAATTTTAAATTCTGTTGCAAATGATGAGTTTCAACCAACATTAATAGCAAGTTTAGCTTTAAACTTTAATTTATTAAAATAACTATGGTAAATATATTAAGATCTTTATTACTTTCACTCATTGGTTTAGCACCTTTTGCTGCAATTAGTATAATCTTTATTATTACAATGATTGCTTCACCAGGACCAGAGTCAGCTATTGTAGGTTACATTGGTGATTATATTATCAACTCTGAAAGTCTTGCTAATTCTGGAGACTCATTTGAAGATGTTTCGTATTATATCTATAGATTTTTTCGTAATCTAAACATTATGTTGCTTTCGTTGACTACCGTGGCAGTTTTAAGCTGGAGTACTTGTTCACATTATCTAAATATTGATGCACCCGGAAAAGCAAAGATTTACTTTATTCATTGGTCAATATTTTCTGGAATATTTATTGCTTTATTATTAGCAGTCATATTCTTTTTTACCCAAACAACAGAGTACGTTGCTCAACAATATTTAAGTAAGGGTGGTAAATTTCAAATTATGATTGGTAGCTTAATTCTTTATATATCAATGTATTATGTAGGTGTACTTTTGGGCACAGCAAGATTTGCAAGATCTTCAGTTCTATTAGCCAATAAACTTCCGGGGGGCTTTTGAAAAATTTTATAATAGGAATTGGTGGAACAGGAGCTAAATGTTTAGAGCATTTATTGCACTGTTGCTCAGCAGGATTAGGCCCTGATAATCTATGGGCAGGGATGGTTGATCAAGATGAAGCTAATGGAAATGTTAGCAGAACTAAAATCTTATTAAGTAAATATATGAATTTGAGAAGTAGCTTAAGAAATGAGTCCAAACATGATTTAGCTAAAGATAGTAATTTATTTAAAACTAATGTTACGGCAAATAATGACTCTGTTTGGCTTCCATTAAAAGGAGCAGATCCAACATTAGAAGAAGTTATTAAGTACAACATGTTAAAACCTGAAGTGAAAGGCTTGATGGATTGCTTGTATGATCCTGAAGAAAAAAAGCAAAATTTATCGGAAGGCTTTAGAGCAAGACCTAATATTGGTGCGGCTGCTATGCTTGCAACAACATCAAATGAAGATGATCCTTTTTGGTCTCAAATTTATAAAGCAATTGATGCTGCTAGAGGTGGTGAGCAGGTTAGAGTATTTATTATAAGCTCTATCTTTGGTGGCACTGGTGCTTCAGGATTTCCAAATATCGCAAGAAGAATAAAACAAATCCAACAGGAAAAAAATGTAACATCTAATTTTCATTTAGGCGGAGCATTAATGCTTCCTTATTTTAATTATGAAGTTCCTGAAGAAAATATGGAGGGAGAATTATTTGCTAAGCCTGAAGAGTTTCTAGATCAGACCAAAGGTGCTTTGGAGTATTATTCCAAATTATTTGAATACAATAAGATTTTTGATCAAGTTTATGTAACTGGTTGGGATCCTCTTTCAAAATTGGCGAATTTTAAAATGGGAGGAAACTTACAGAATAATCCTCCATTATTCCCAGAATTGTATGCTGCATTAGGTGCTTTAAGGTTTTTTAGTGCTGATAATTCAATTAGTGAAAACCAAGAAATATTTCATATAGGTAAAAATGAAAGTAATGACATTCTATGGAGTGATATTCCAAATGTATCAAATAATTTAAACTCTAAAGATTATCTAAGTAAATTAATTCGATTTAGTTTTTCGTATAATTGGATGTATGGCCCAGCACTAACTGGAAGTTGGAGTAAGATTAAAAAATATCAAAATGAAAACTGGTTCAAAAGATTAGTTTATAAAAACACTTACAATAATGAAACAAAATCATGTGAAGTAGGACATGAACGAAACCAAGAAATTATAATGTCTATGCAAGAATACTGCCAAGATGTTTTAACTTGGATTTCTGACATGCAATATTCAACAGTTGCAAATACTGACCAAAAAATGGATTTAATAGTCTCAGATTTCTTTTCAGAATTTAAACCAAAAAATACATCTAAGAGAGTTGATATTAAAGAAAAGTTAAATGCTACTGAAAAAAATCAATTCAACACATTAATCAATGATAGTAAAAATTTAAAACTATTAAATATTATGAGCAATATTAGTTATAATAAAATTTATAAAGATCAAAAGGGTTTGGGAGTTTTTATGGACATTCTCTTTAGATCTTGTGAGCAATAATTATGGTTAAAAAAGTATTACCTCCATTGAATGAACAAAACCAAGTTCCAAATATTGCTGGATCTGGGGAATGGAAAGCTGAAGATGCTACCTTTTTAGAAAAATTAGCTAAAGGTCTTAAGATGAGTGGTGAAGAAGTAGTGTCTGCTGCAGACATTAATTCAGTACCAGATGTTTGGGCAAGAGTTTTAATAGTCAGAAATGGCTTAGTAGATAATAGTAAATCAATAGTAGATGAATGGAGAGGTACTTTAGCACTTTTAGCATTGGCACCTTACTACAAACATATTTATGATTTGAACTCTAATATAGTTAATATTCAAGATATTAAAAACAACCCCTATACTAACGCAGGTTCTGCAGACGGAAAATATTCACACATAGGAAAAATATTATTTGATGTAAAACCACAAGACACTATGGCTCAAGGCCAAGACTGGAATGCAATTGGTGTACTAAACTTTAAGAACGATCAAGCTATTGCAATAATTAATCCATATACAATGGTTGCTGCAGCTAGAGATTATACATCGATAGAAAATATTCAAAAACTTCCCTGGTATGAAGACGGTTTTTTAAAAGATCCATGTAACGCAAGAGATATGAGAAATGAACAATACGCAGTTTTATCTCACTACTTAAATAATTTAATTACAGGAATTCAAGGCTTAAGTCCCTCTAATATGGAAGTTTTTAACGCAGTAATGGGAAGACTTCAGGAATTTAAAACCTCATGCGATGCAAAAGCTGGGTCTGCAGAATTTTCAGGTTGGACACAAACGAGAGTTAATTTAAATTTGCCGGCTCAACCTGTTTATGACAAGCTAGCTCAAATATTTATTGGAGCAACAGATCAAAATGCTAAATTTGATTGTGGATTAGCTGTTAGACCTGAATTTGAAGGTCAAATTAATGGAGCTATATTTGCAGATTTTAGAGTTGCTCAATCAACAGGTAGAACTTTATCTGATATTAGAGTATGGAATAATTATTCCTTAAATTCACTAAGACAAGATGAAAATTTATCAAAAGCATTAAAAAAAGAATGTGAAAAAGAAGGATATTTATATTTAACACCAGAAACAATTTTTACAGAAAAATTAGTTGTGTTTGCTGGGGATAATAGAAAACTTAAAGAACATTCAAGTGATGTAAATCAATTTGCATATCCTGTTAATAGTTCATTATTAATGTTTATGGATCCAAAAGCTTTATCAACTAACTGTGTTGTTTCTCAAGATGGTGACAATTATAAAGCAGTAATTTATCTGGAGCTTGTAAGTGAAAAAGGTAATTCAATGAGTTACACATTAGAAAAAACATATAAAGCTAAAGATGTTGTTAAAAATAGAGGTGTTCCACTAGGATTTAGTGTTTGGCCTGATATTAAAATTGAGAACTGGGATCAGTATTATTTCTTCTACGATGGAAATGCACAAGTAAACGTTTTACCTAAAAATATTTTTGCTGTTAAAGATATTAGACAAAAACTAGAAAACTTAGACGGTAGTGATAAAATTAAATTTATTGACAGTATGACAAATTCTCATCAAGTTATAGGTGAGGAGATACCAATACAGCAAACAACTGCTGTAACAGAATTAAGGTCACTAAAATCTTCTCCAGAGGCTATTTTATGCAATGTAGCCACTCAGTCAGGGGGTAAAGCTTATACTGAACACAGCAAAAGAGTTGATGTAGGATTAATTTTATTTCCTGATGCTCAGGAAGTTCCAGAAACAAGCAATCAATGGTCAGTTGGTATCGATTTTGGAACTACAAATTCATGCGTTTATTATAAAGAAAACAAAGAAAACCCTAAAGAATTAATCTTTAAAAACAGAATTAACACTCCTTATGACCCAGGTACAGATGAAGAAGAAATAGAAGAAGTGATGCAGGCTCATAAAGAATTTGTTCCAAGTAGAGAGGTTACAGTTCCTTTCATGACTATTCTAAGAGAGAGGTCTTACAAAGAAACATCAGTAGAAAACCTACCTTTTAGAAGTAATTTTATTTATTATGTGGACCAAGTTTTATATGCAATTCAAGACTTACCTGACGATAAAAGACCATTAAAATTCAATTTAAAATGGGATGAAGCTGAACAAAGTAGAACTAAAGTTCAATATTTTGTATCACAAGCAGTGCTTCAGGCTGCTGTTGAAGCTGCTGCAAATGGGGTAAAAAGAGAAAACTTAACTTTTAATTTTTCATACCCAGAAGCTTATAATGCAGATCACTTAAGAGCATTTAAAAGAATAACAAGAAGAGCTGTTAATGTGGGTCTAGGGGATGAAAAATATAAATCTCAAGAAAAAACAGGATTTGAGACCGAAAGTATTTCAAGCGCATTATACTTTGCTAAAGGACAAGAAATTCCATTTACTGAAAATGTTGTAACTATCGATATAGGTGGTGGAACTTCCGATCTCTCTATTTGGCAGGATACAAAATTACTTTGGAGAAATTCATTTAGACTAGCGGGTAAAGATGTTTTGATTAATCACTTAACCAATAATTTAACATTAATTAAAGAAATTAGTGGAAATGATGATTTATTGCTAGAGAGCTATCAAACTCTACAAAGTATAAGATCAAACAAAACTAAACTTGCAAATGGAATTGAGCTATTAGTTAATAGCCCTCAATTTGGTGAGGCATTTAAAAATAGATTTGACATAGTTAGTGGTAAGGAAAAAGGAAAAGAGCTTAAAGATTTAACCGAATTAGCATTATCAGGAATACTTTATTATGTGTCACAAGTTTTAAATCATTTAATTGAAAATGGTGAGTTTAAAACTGGTTCAGGAAAATCAAAATCATTAAGAATATGTCTGGGTGGAAAAGCTAGCACACTTTATAAAATTGTTTTTGAAGATAGCGATGATCAAGAAGGTCTGTCTAAAATGATTGAAAAGGTTACTGGAGGAATATTTACTTCAATAGGAATAGTGTTTACAGATACTCCTAAACATGAAGTTTCATATGGATTGTTAGTTGATAAAACTGGTGCAACTGATCTTGACTTAACTGACAGATCACATGAAACAGTTTTGGGAGAGGAAGTGTTAGTTGGTAAAACTAAAATTGGTATTGTATCTGGATTAGATCCAGACAAGCAATGGAGAGTTAAAGATATATCTCAGCTTAAAAATTTCTTGAAATATCTACAAGCTTATTCAAAGATACCAGTGAAACTAACTAAAAAATTTGAAGGAGATCTTGAAGGAAAAATTAATGCAGAGCTTAAAAATGGCCAGTCTAGAGCATTAGATCTAAAAAGAAATATGCAATCAGTTGAAGGTGATGATAGTTTGGCTGAAATTCAAAAAACTTCTTCAATTATTGAGCCAGTATTTATACAAGCCTTAAAACAAGTAATTAATGAAGTTACTAGTGGTAAATTAAAGATCAAATAAAAATGTTTAAGACATCCGTTAAATTTTTTATAGCAATATGGTTATCTATATTATTGATTAATTCTAATTCGATAGCTTTTCATAAAGAGGGTAATTCCGAGAAAGATATTCCTATAATTGAAGGAATAAAAAAAAAAGATATACAATCTGAATATTGTACTGTTCAAGTAGAAAAATATTCCAAAGCTCCAAAAACTGAGAAAAAAGAGAAAGATAAAACTGAAGAAAAGTCAGAAGAACAAGAATTACAGATAGCTGACGAACAATTTTACAAAATTATTTCCTATCATTCTAAAGAAGCTAAAGTAGCTCCAAAAGAATTAGATTTTTCAATTTTAAAAAATAAGATTAATAAAAACACATATATAGGCCCTATAAGTACTATTGAGGACTTGTTAGCATATTACTGTGTTCAAGAAATACCATTAGATGGTAAAATTAAGATTTTTAAAAAAGGAGATGCAAAACTATACGATGAAATTGCTAATATAAATGGATATTCCGGAAGAGAATCACAAATAGAAGGTCCAATTTATGATAAGGGTAAAATTAGTCTAGCAATTGAAGGTAAATCTTTAATCTATGCTGAAGCACAGTTTATTTTTAATGAAGAAAAAAGATTAAAAGCAAAAGCAAAAAAAGATGAGGCAGATAGAAAAGCAAAAGAAAAAGCTGATAGAATAGCAAAAGAAAAAAGAGAGAAAGAACAAAAAAGAGAAAGAGATTGGATTGCTGAAAATAAACCTCCTCTTATTAAAAAAATAAAATCAAAGATACAAGAATTTGATGACAAGATAACAAAATACAACAATACTGTTAATGCTTTAATTATCTCACATGAAAATTTTTCAAAATATTTCAATGAAAAATATAATGAAATTGAAGATTTATTGGATCTTGT
>JAOHFB010000034.1 GCA_028097785.1 Candidatus Pelagibacter sp.
CTGAATATTTTTTATTAGATATAATTAAATAATTATTAAAATTTTTTACTTTATCGCTTAGAGATTTATCACTATCCGCAAATATGATCTTAAAATTTAAGTCCAAACTAAGCTCTTCAAGAACATGATATAATGAAGTAAACTTATATATTATTAAATTCTGCAATCTCACAGAAAAGAGAATATGATAATTTATGTAAAAAATAAACACACTCTTCAAATAGATGAATTTAAATTTAGATGCTGTATTGGAAAAAAAGGATTAACTGGGAATAAAAAAGAGGGAGATAAAAAAACGCCAAAAGGAACATTTAAAATTGAAAATCTCTATTTTAGGAAAGATCGTAAGAAAATGCCGTCAACTTCACTAAAATGCGTTGAAATTAAAGATGACATGGGTTGGTGTGATGATATTCGTTTACCCAGAAAATATAACAGACTTTTAAAGTTAGAGAAAAAAATTGGACATGAAAGATTAAAAAGAAAAGATCATAAATATGATTTCCTAATTCCAATTAAGTACAACTTTAACAAACCTATTACCAATCTAGGCAGCTGCATCTTTATTCACTTAACTAAAAATTACAAACCAACAGCTGGATGTGTTGCTTTAAAAGAAAAAGATTTTTTGATAATGCTTAAATTAATTAAAAAAAATTCAAAAATAAAAATTTTTTAAAATCTTTGACCAAAAATACTCGAACCAACCCTAACAAACGTTGAAAGGTGTTTAGTGGCAACAAGAAAATCTGAAGACATTCCCATGCTTAATTCATTAAGTTCTAGGGTTTTATTTAATTCTTTCATCTCTTCAAAGTAGTGTTCTGGATCAATATTTGCAGGAGGAATACACATTAAACCAATTAAATCCAAATCAATTTCTTTGCAGTAAGAAACAAGTTTGCTCACATAATTTTTATTTATCCCAGATTTTTGATTTTCATCACCAATATTAACCTGTAAAAATATTTTGATTTTTTTATTTATTTTATTTTGTTCATCAGCAATTTTTTTAGCAAGTTTTTCGCTATCTACTGAATGAATATAATCAAATATTTGAACTGCAGATTTCACTTTATTTGTTTGTAATTTTCCAATCATATGTAATTTTATTTCAGAATTTGTTTTTTTTATCTCAGTCCATTTTTCAATTGCTTCCTGGACTTTATTTTCACCATAGTCTATATGACCATGCTCTATAAGAGGAAAGATTTTGTCGATTTTGAAAGTCTTTGATACAGCAATAATTTTGGGATTATTATTAATATTGAGCTTATTAAGATGAATTTTAATATTATTTTCGATATCTAATAAATTTTTAACAGTATTATGCATATAAATATGATGAGAAAATATTACTTTATTAATAAATTTGACACAAATAATATCGATAAACAAGATAAACAAACCACGATAATTTACAGAAACTACTCGTCAAAAATAACTAACCAAGCACTTATTTTAAAAATTAAAAGATATTGTAAAAAAAAATCAGTTAAATTTTATTTATCAAATAATATTAAGATGGCAATCAAGCTAGATTTAGATGGAGCTTATATCCCAGCTTTTAACAATGATTTTAAACATTTAGCATACTCTTACAAAAAGAGCTTTAAAATTGTTGGCTCTGCTCACAACCTTAAAGAAATTAGAACAAAGGAAAATCAAAATGTAAGCAAAATTTTCTTATCATCTTTATTTAAAAAAAATAAAAATTTTTTAGGTATAAATAAATTTAAAACACTCTCTAAACTAACTAAAAGAAATATTGTTGTACTTGGTGGAATTTCAAACCAAAATAAGAAAAAATTATATCTATTAAATCAATCTGACTTTGCAGGAATATCTTTTTTTGAATAAAAAAAAGGCCCCTTGAAAGGGGCCCTTTAATATTTAATTTAGATTAAATTAGAATGCAAATGAAGCACCTAATTTCCATCTTTCTGCTGTATTACCTGTAGTATTACCAAGTCCAGAAGCCTCATAATTAGCCGCTGTAAGTGTCATACCACCAGTAGTGTATGAAACAGAGATCATTTCAAACTCTTCGTCAACTGATTGACCTGAAGTTGAGTGAGCTTCTTCACCGTATGATACAGATAAATCATCTGTTACTGTGTAAGAAATTTTGAAAGAATCCATTTCTTCATCAGTTCCAGCAGCTGTATCGCTTTCAGTGTTTGACACTGCAGCTGTGAATGATCCCATAGCATAAGAAGCCTTCATAGTTGTTACGTCAGATTTTTCACCAGTTACCGTAGAACCATTTTCACCAGCTCCATAACTTACAGATAAACCTTCGATACCAGTATACGTTGCAGCCCAAGCTGAAGTAGACTCGATATCAGTAGTTGATCCACTGTATGATGCTGATAAAGCAACACCATCTACGATTGATGGGAACGTGTAGTTTATTGATTTGTTGTCAGATGCTGAAGAACCAGCCATTGATGTGTACTTAGTGTTTGCACCAGTATATGTGAAACCGTTATCCCATATATCACCAGCAGCAGTAGTATCTAAAGCTGACTGTGCGTTTCCAGTACCATCACCAGCAACTACGATAGATCCTAAAGTATCAGAACTTACAGTAATTGAGTGAGAGTCAAAACCTGAAGCAACGTTATCACCGTGATCAAGTACGAAAGATAAAGCTACGCTTAGACCATTATCTAATTCCCCACCACCTGAGAAAGTTAATTGGTTACCCATAGTGATTGATTTACCACCATCAGTACCAGAGTTGTTTTTAATCCCAATAGAAGCTGAACCAGCTACTGACATTTCGCCAGCGTATGCTGTTGTAGCTACTAGAGATCCTGCTAATGCAGTTAAACCTAGTTTTTTAAATTTGTTCATATTAATTACTCCTTTGTTTAATGTTAATTATTAATAATAAACACTGGCTTTTTATCATTTTTAATGGAATTTTTTTTCTAAATTTAAAATTATTGTTAAAAAAACTACAAGTGTTGCATTTTTACATCACTATTTATCTTATATTTACATATATTTGGTAAATTTGAAAATTTATGTTGTATAAGCGTAAATATATGAAAATTAAATCAGTCTCCATACACTTTTTGAGAATATTATTTTTTTGCACATTATCGGCATTTTTTTTAATTGGCTGTAAAGGAATACCTGGTGGTGACGCAAGAAAATTTCCTGACGATCCAAAATTAAGAGTTAAAAAGAACATGGAAGAAGGTCGTGGGTTTAAATTGAAAGACTCTATTAAAAAAGGTCGGGGTGGAGTATTTGAATTTGCAAGCTCTAACGAATTATGGAGGGCTTCTCTAGATGTAATAGATTTTATGCCTCTTAGTTCAGTTAATTATAGCGGTGGAATTATAATCACTGATTGGTACTCAAATGAAAAAAAAAAAAATGAGAGTATAAAAATTACAATTCGATTTCTTACAAATGAAATTAGATCTGATGCCTTGGATATAAAAATTTTTACGAGAATCTGTAAAGAAAATTTAATTAATTGTAAATATATTAACTCAAATGAAACTATAATAAATGAGTTAAGAAATGAAATATTAAAAAAAGCGACCAAGTATCAAAAAGAAGCGAAAGATAAGAAGAAGAAATAAATAATTTTAAAAACTGTGGTCATAATTAATAATTAATTTTGTGGAAAGATATAATTTTAAAGAGACTGAATCAAAATGGCAAAAAATTTGGGAAAGTAAAAAAACTTTTTCAACAAATATAGATAAAAATAGAAAAAAATTTTATTGCTTAGAAATGTTTCCCTATCCATCTGGAAAAATTCATATGGGTCATGTAAGAAATTATACAATTGGTGATGTATTAGCGAGATATAAAACTTTACAAAATTATAATGTTCTTCATCCAATGGGTTGGGATTCATTCGGTATGCCGGCTGAAAATGCAGCAAGACAAAACAAATTAGACCCCAAAACATGGACTGAAAAAAATATTTCAGTAATGAAAACACAGCTAAAAAAACTAGGTTTATCCATCGACTGGAATAAAGAAATTTCAACTTGCTCTCCCGATTATTATAAACATCAACAAGAGTTTTTTTTGCAATTATATGAAAAAGGTCTAGTCTACAGAAAGGAAAGTTATGTTAACTGGGATCCAGTAGATAATACAGTTTTGGCCAACGAACAAGTAATAGATGGTAAAGGTTGGCGATCAGGAGCAATTGTTGAAAGAAAAAAACTAAATCAGTGGTTTTTTAAAATTACCAAATTTTCAAAAGAACTACTTGAAAGCTTAGACAGTCTTAAAGATTGGCCAAATAAAGTTAAGGTAATGCAAAAAAATTGGATTGGAAAATCCTACGGCTGTGAAATCAAATTTAAGATACACTCAGATAAAGAGGTTAAAGAAATTAAATGTTATACTACTAGACCAGACACATTGTTTGGTATGTCGTTCTTGGCAGTTTCAGTTGATCATCCAATTGCAAAATTTTATGCAAATGATGCTGAATTTATCAAATTTAAAAAAGAATGTTCTAAAACTGGTACAACAGAAGAATCCATTGCGGCAGCCGAAAAACTTGGATTTAAAACTGATTTACTAGCAACTAATCCTTTAGATGAAAATATAAAAGTACCTGTTTATTTTGCTAACTTTGTTTTAATGGATTATGGATTGGGTGCTGTATTTGGTTGTCCAGCGCATGATCAAAGGGATTTAGATTTTGCAAAAAAATATAATTTAAAAGTTACAGCAGTGGTAAGACCTGAAAAAAATAAAGAATTTTTAGTTAACGAAAAAGCTTTTACAGGGTCTGGATACTTATTTAATTCTAAATTTTTAAATAATTTAAAAGTTCCTGAAGAGTCAATTGATAAAACTATCAACTATTTAGAAAAAAATAATATTGGTTATAGAAAAACTAATTACAGACTAAAAGATTGGGGGATTTCACGACAGAGATATTGGGGCTGTCCAATCCCAATTGCATATGACGAGAAAAATAATCCAATTAAAATTCCAAGAAATATGCTACCTGTTCAGCTACCAAAAATTGATCAATTAAGTTCTACGGGTAATCCTCTTGATGAAATGGAGGAGTGGAAAAATATTGTTATAGACGGCAAAAAATGTATTAGAGAGACAGATACTCTAGACACCTTTGTTGACTCTTCATGGTATTTTTTAAGGTTTTGTTCACCACAAAATAAAGAGTATGGATTTGATGTTGATGAAATCAAATATTGGATGCCAGTAGATCAATATATTGGTGGTGTAGAGCATGCCATTTTACATCTTTTATACTCTAGATTTTTTATGCAAGCTTTATCATACCAAAATAAAAGAGTTAATATTCAAGAACCATTCAGCGGTTTATTCACGCAAGGTATGGTCTGTCATGAAACTTATAAAGATAAAAATAATAATTGGGTTAGTCCAGATGAACTAATTACTAAAGATGGGAAAAAATTTTTAAAAGAATCAAAGGAGCCAGTAAAAATTGGACCTTCAGAATCAATGTCAAAATCAAAAAAAAATACTATAGATCCTGAAAAAATTATAAAAGATTATGGGGCTGACTCTGTTAGACTATTTATCTTGTCTGACAGCCCACCAGAAAAAGACGTTCAGTGGTCAGATGAAGGGATAAATTCATCATATAAATTTATTCAAAAACTATGGGTTTTAAATCAAAAAATTATTAAAGAAATAGAAGCCAATCATCCACCTAGTGAAAATAACGATCTAGAAAAAATAACGAATAAATTCATTAAAGAAATTACTCATAATATTGAAAATTTTTCCTACAATAAAATAATCGCTAATTTTCATGAGACTTACTCGGCTTTAAATAAGATAGTTTTGAACAAAATTGAAAAAAAGAAATTAGTTGATAACTATAAAAAAATATTAGTAGTTATTAGCCCTGTATTACCTCACTTTTCAAATGAGTGTATGGAAATGATAGGTGTTAAAGAAAATCTACTATGGCCAAAGGTTGAAGAAAAATTTTTATTTGAAGATAATGTTAAATTTATTATTCAATTTAATGGTAAAACAAGAAAGATTATAGTCTCAAAAAAGGACACAACTGAAAATTTGTTAATTGATAAGATAAAAGAGGACAATAAATTAAATGAATATCTCAATAATAAAAATATTAAAAAAAAGA
Organism: Candidatus Pelagibacter sp.; assembly: GCA_028097785.1. Next base: position 6,137 of record JAOHFB010000034.1, read on the forward strand.
TATTTATCCCTAATAAACTAATTAATATAATAATAAATTAAATGATAAGAAAAAATTTATTACTAATATTTCTAATATTCTTTTTATCGAGCTGTGGATTTACTCCTATTTATGTGAAAAATACAAACGTAAATTTTTCTATCGAACAAATTAATTATACAGGAGACAGAGAATTGAATAATTTTTTAAAAACAAACTTGAGTCAGTATAAAAATAAAAAAAATAATAAAATTTATATTGAGGCAGACAGTATTTATGAAAAAATTATTTTAAGTAAAAATAAAGCTGGTGAAGTAACTAACTACCAATTAAAAGTTGAAGTTTTATTTATAATAAAACCATCAAATAAAAAAATCAAAATTACTGAAAAAAAGATTATGGATAGTATGGATGATAAATTTGAAGAAGCTAGATATGAAAGATCTATTAAACAAAATTTTGCGTCTTCTATATCAAATAAACTTT
>JAOHFB010000035.1 GCA_028097785.1 Candidatus Pelagibacter sp.
TATTTTCTATAACTAGTACTTATGCAAATGATCGAGACGTTAGATTAAATCAATTGTTTAATGAACTTAAGATCAATAAAACAAATGTTGCAGCTAATGTTGCACAAGAAATTTGGTCGTTATGGAGCACGCATCCGACAGATCAAAAATTAACATCAATTTTAGATGAGGGTTCAAGATTAGTTCAAGACCGACAGTTAAATAGGGCGATTACTGTTTTTTCAGAAGCAATAGAGCTAGATCCTACTTGGGCTGAGGCTTGGAATAAAAGAGCAACTGTATTTTATATGGTTGGAGAATTTCAAAAATCTCAAGATGATATAGATAAAGTGTTAGAATTAGAAAATAGACACTTTGGTGCTTTAGCGGGCCAAGGAATGGTTAATATAAAGTTAAAGAATTACGATAAAGCAAAGAGAAGTTATCAAAAAGCTCAAGAAATTTATCCTGCAATGAAATCATCTAAGGTAATGATTGAACAAATTGAAGAGTTAATTAAAAGACAATCAATTTAATTAATTAAACTGTTAAAAAATAATCATTAAATGAAAAAAACTACACCTCCGTCTAAGGCAATGTTGACGCTTGCAAGATCTCTAAGTTTTAATGCTCAGAACTATATTCCAAAAGGTGGAGTTTCTTTTTCTTTATTTAAGGTAGAAATTTTATCAGGATTAACAGTAGCGCTTGCTTTAGTTCCTGAAGCTATTGCTTTTGCATTTGTTGCAGGTGTTGCTCCTTTATCTGGTTTATATGCAGCATTTATTGTTGGATTAATTACTGCTGTATTTGGTGGAAGACCTGGAATGATATCGGGTGCTACAGGGGCACTTGCTGTGGTGATGGTTTCATTAGTAACAGAACATGGTGCAGAATATTTATTTGCAACTGTTGTTTTAATGGGAATTTTACAATTGTTAGCAGGTATTTTTAAACTTGGAAAATTTATAAGGATGGTACCTGAACCTGTGATGCTAGGTTTTGTTAATGGTCTTGCAATTGTAATAGGTATTTCTCAATTAAGTCAGTTTAAAACTATAAATGATCTTGGACAATCTGTTTGGATTTCAGGAGACATATTACTTTATTCTATACTATTTGTATTACTAACCATGTTTGTAATTTGGTTTTTACCTAAAATTACAAAAGTAGTCCCATCAACTTTAGTTGCAATACTTTTAACAACTGTATTAGTTCTTGCTCTTAAAATTGATATTCCAAGTGTTGGTGATTTAGCAAGTGTTAAAGGAGGCTTGCCTAATTTTTCAATTCCAAATGTTCCTTTAAACTTTGAAACCTTAAAGATTATTTTCCCCTATGCATTTATTTTAGCATCCATTGGACTAATAGAGAGTTTGTTAACGTTAAACTTAGTAGGAGAGATTACTAATAAAAAAGGTGGTGCTAGCCAAGAATGCTTAGCTCAAGGTTTTGCAAATTCAGTTACTGGTTTTTTCGGTGGAATGGGCGGTTGTGCCATGATTGGTCAATCAATGATCAATGTAAGATCAGGTGGTAGAACTCGTATAGCCGGTATTGCTGCTGCTATATTCTTATTAATTTTTATTTTGTATACATCAAATTACATAGAGATGATCCCCATTGCAGCTTTAGTAGGGGTCATGTTTATGGTAGTGATTGGAACTTTTGCTTGGAATTCAATTAAGTTTTTAATGATGGTTCCAAAAAGTGATGCATTAGTTACAGTGCTTGTAACAGTTGTAACGGTGTTAGAAGATTTAGCAGTCGCGGTGATTGTTGGGGTTATTGTATCAGCTTTAGTTTATGCATGGAAAACAGCTTCAAGAATTAGAGCTATCGAGAGACCTTCAAAAACTGATAAGGGCGCTAAAGTGTATGAAATTGAAGGACCTTTATTTTTTAGTTCAGCAAATAGTTTTTTAGAAATTTTTAATCCTGAACAAGATCCAAAATTAGTAATTATTGATTTTGCAAAATCTAGAGTAATTGATCAGTCTGCTCTAAAGGCAATTGAAGATGTGGCTCATAAATACAATAGCTTTGGAAAAAAAATTAAATTAAGACATTTAACTAAAGATTGTCATAAGCTTTTAAGTAAAACAGGTCAGTTGGTTGTTGATAGTGATGACGATCCTGATTACAGTTTAGCAATTGATTATGGGGTTAAATTAAAAATATTTGGTAAATAAAACTCACTAATAATAATGAGTATTCAATACGATGTAATTATAGTTGGAGCAGGTGCTGCTGGCATGATGAGTGCCATTGAAGCTGGAAAACGTGGCCGTAAAGTCTTGCTCGTTGATCATTATAAAAAAATTGGTGAAAAAATAAGAATTTCTGGTGGGGGAAGATGTAATTTTACTAATATTAATACTAATCCTAATAAATTTCTTTCACAAAACCCTAAGTTCGTAAGATCTGCGTTAAGTCAATATACTCAAAATGACTTTATTAATTTGATTAATAAATATGAAATTAAATTTCATGAAAAAAAATTAGGACAATTATTTTGCGATTATACCGCACAACAAATTGTTGAGATGTTACTTAAGGAATGTGAGTTAGCAAACGTTACTATTTTAAAAGAATTTATTATTAAAAATATTGAAAAGGATAATGATCAGTATCTGGTATCAACTGAAACTGAACAATATTCATCAGAGTCTTTGGTTATTGCAACGGGTGGATTATCCGTTCCAAAAATTGGTGCCACTTCATTTGGTTATGAAATTGCTAAGAAATTTGATCACAGTATAATTGAAACCTTGCCTGCATTAGTACCCTTAACGTTTAATGAAAAGATATTAGAGATTTGTAAAGAGTTAACAGGACTTTCTGTTGAAGCAATTGTATCTTTTAATAAAGTTTTGTTTCAAGAAGGAATGTTATTTACACACCGTGGTTTAAGTGGTCCTTCTATATTGCAAATTTCCTCATATTGGAAACAAGGGGATAATATTAAAGTTAATCTCTCACCAAAATTAAATGTTTATCAATTATTAGAGGAAAAAAGAAAGTTAAATCCAAGATTAGATATTTTAAATATTGTAAGTGAAATTTTACCTAAAAGATTAGCTCAAATAATTTGTAGTGAAAATAAAGTAACTGGAAATATTTCTGAGTTATCTAACAAAGTATTAAAGCAACTAAGTGAAAATATAAATTCTTGGTTGATTAATCCCACAGGGTCAGAAGGCTATAGAACTGCAGAGGTGACTTTAGGGGGAGTTGATACTAAAGAATTATCTTCTAAAACAATGATGTCTAATAAACACAAAAATTTATTCTTTATTGGAGAAGTTATGGATGTAACTGGACATTTAGGTGGGTATAATTTTCAGTGGGCTTGGTCTTCTGGTTATGTTGCGGGCCAATATGCATAAAACCACCGTATCGACTTAATCTATTCTATTTGCTAAAATAAAAGTATGTGTGGAAGATATGTCGTTAAAAATCCAGTTACTAAAACTAGCAAATTAGTAAAGTCAGCTATTCAGGTAGAAGATAATGAGAATTATAACGCTCATCCTTATCAAAAGCTTCCAGTGATTAAAAAATATAAAAATGGAAATACATTAGAAGCACTTAAATGGGGCTTAATTCCAGGGTGGGCTAAGGATAAAGATTTTAAAGCTTTAATTAATGCAAGATTAGAGACCATTGATGAAAAGGTTTCATTTAAAAAATTAATTAAGAATAATAGATGTGTTGCAGTAGCAGATGGTTTTTATGAATGGAAAAGAGAAGAAAAAGAAAAAACTCCACATTACTTTACAAGAAAAGATACAAACCCTATATTTTTTGCAGGAATCTATGAAGACGATCAATTTTGTTTAATTACAGAAGAGGCTAAAGATAACATTAGCGAAATTCATCACCGCCAACCCGTTATTCTTAATCAAACAGATATAAATCGATATTTAAATTTAGAATTACAAGGTTCAGCTTTCTTAAAAGAATGCAATAAACCTGATCTTATCTTTCATGAAGTATCAAAGGATGTAAATAAACCCACAAACAATAGTGCTTCGTTAATTCAAAAAGTATGAAAATATTTTTTTTTATTTTTTTTTTAAGTTTGTTTACTAATCTTGCAAATGCAAATGATGAGGATTGGATATTTCTAAGGTGTGTTAAAAGCTCTGATAATATCAAGTACTTTGAAGTATCTGTATCAAGAGAAATGATGATTGAGCGAAATGGTTATCAATTTACATTTACCCGTCTTACTCCTTTTTTAATTCAAGCAGAATTAAATGGGTTAGCAAAAATCTCTTTACACCGTCATTTAGGTACTATGGCTTATACCGTATTAAATTCTGATGGATCTGGTCAATCTAATACAGTGTTTCAATGCGATAGTGTTCCAAGATTGCTTTAATTTAAAAAAAACTTACTTAAGAAATTAGTAAACTTTAAATTAAAACACATGATTATTTCAAACTGTTTGATGATTGCTAATTTAATTAGAAGCTAATCCATTATTTGCAATTCTTAAAATCATTTCATCATAACTTATATTAAGGTTTAACTTGCAGGCTCGATAAAAATATCCCTTAAGAAGACCTGGCATTAAATTTGCTTCAATAAAGTGGGGAACCCCTTTGTGATCCATTTTAAAATCAATTCTACCTAAAGATTTGCCGCCTAAAGCTTTAAAAGATTTCTTTGCAATTTTTGATAGTTGGTTAAAAATTTTATTGTCCGATACAGCAATTACTTTTTCTTCATCATTTTTTTTGATATCAAAATCTAAAATACAATGACCATTAGAATTTTTCTTAACAATAATTTCAATGGGCATAGCAACTAAACTACCATCGATACTGTCCTCGAAAATACCTACACTATACTCTTTTCCAGATAAATAAGTTTCTACCAAAGAAGATGAATTTTGTTTATTTTTAATATCAAGCACTTTTGAAACGAAGTTTTTAAAATTAAAAACAATTGAGTTTTTATCTACTCCTCTACTATCCCCACCAATAACTGGTTTTATAAATAACGGAAATTTAATGGGTACTGAATTTTTTGTTAAATATTCACCAGGATTGGTAACAAAAAAATCAGCTGTATCAATCTTTTTCATTTTAATAATTTTTTTTGCTTTGTTTTTATCACTTTCATTTCCAAGAGCTTTAACACTAGATGCAATGTAAGGAATATGAAATTGATCCAAATAATCATTTAGCCATATAGTTTTTTCTTTAAATAAGAAATATTTAACACCCGAAAATACTAAATCAGGTTTACGAGCAATTAATCTTTGTAAATCTCTCTCTGTACTGATTTTAGTGATTAATACATGCTTGTATCTTTTTGATAAAATTTTTAAAATTTTCTTTTCTTCTAAAATAATACCAACGTTTTCTTGATGAGAATTTATTGATCTTGGTTTAGAGACAACAACAATCTCAATCGATTTATCAATTTTAATAGTAAAAATGTTATTTTTTTTTACAGGTAAAATTATTGCAGGCAGGAGAGCAGGTAATTTCGAAACTTCTTTTATAATCATAATATTTTTCTGTGTTACTTATTGTAAGGTGCGGGACTAGGGTTCTATAGAAGAGCAGACTTATTGAGCTCTACATGTAGTTACTTTTTGTCTAAATACTAGCCACTCATTTAGAGGGAATAACATCGTTTAATTCTGAATATTTACTTTTTTTAACTTGTAAGTTTTTGAATTAGTATTAGATACCCGAATTATACACATTAGATTAACAATTTTACCGATTCATCATTATGCCCAAAAAGAAGAAAAACAAAGATAACTATATTGTCAGAACTAAAAAAAGAATTTTACGAGAAACTGCTGATAATGAGGCTAAATATAAAACAACATTTAAAGATATAAGAACTTACTTTAAGATTTTTAATAAATCTTTATTTAAAAATGAACTCAATCCTTTTAATGATGTTAAAATTAAAAGAATTGTAAGAGGCTCTGGTCAATGTGTGGAATATATATCATATAGAAAAGGGACTAATTTTTTTGTGCTAGAGATGATGCCAAAATATAAAA
>JAOHFB010000036.1 GCA_028097785.1 Candidatus Pelagibacter sp.
TCCAGAATGGAGTAAATACCTTAAAGGGTGTTCCATCATTTTTGGTCACTTCTTGAAATTCATTTAGAATATTTCCTTTAAAATATTTAAAATTGATTTCATTTTTTAAAAAAAGATCTCTAATTTTTTTTCCTTTAGCTATTACATCTGGCTCATAAACTTTGTTCCAATATATAGCGAGATTATCTTTCTTTTTAATTTTAGAGAAAATATCCAACTCATCTCCTTTAACTATTTGAAGATTGATATTGTATTTAGACAAGTCTTTTTCAAAAATTTCTAATGATTTTGAAACCCACCATTTTTGAGCTTCAGTTTGATTGTCAAAATTTTTATTATTATAAATAAATAATGCAATCACACTTTCATGATTTTGAGTTGCAAAAGATAGTGCAGGATTATTTTCTAATCTAAAATCATCTCGTATCCAAAAAATCCCAGTATCCGACATCTAGTTAATTTTGATTGATTAGTTTTTGGTACATTTCTTGATCAGTATCACCCTCACAGCCAATTACTAAAACATTTGAATTTTGATCCAACTCTAGGTTTTGTTTAATATTTTGATCTTCGCAACTTGCGATTAAACTTATCACTCCTGGAGCTGAATTCTCTCCAGCTATAATTGGTTCATCACTAAAACATGAATTTCCTAATAATTTCATCGTTTTTGCAATATCATCATCAGGTAAACTTATACAATGTTTAACTGAATTCTTGAGAATTTCCCATGGTACTAACGATACTTCACCACAAGACATTCCACCCATGAGACTTTCTCTTTTAATATCAATTTTTTCTATTTTTCCGCTTTTAATACTTTCTAAAACACAAGCTGCACTATCTGGTTCAACAACTAAAGTAACAGGTATGTTTTCTAGATATCTTGCAATACCTGCAACCATAGCTCCAGCCATTCCACCGACTCCTGCTTGTAAAATTATATGAGAAATTTTTTCGTTGTTGATTTGATCTATGATTTCCTTCATCATGACAGTATAACCTGCCATCGTGTAGGTAGGGACTTGCATATAATCTTTCCAAGCAACATCTTGAACTATTTGCCAATTATTTTCTGTTGATTGTTTTATGCATTCAATTAAGGATTTTTCATAATTTCCTTTTACTTTAATTACATCTGCTCCAAGCTCAGCCATAGCTTGACCTCTAGCATCACTTACAAACTCACTAATAAAAATTTTGCATTTAAGACCCAATCTTCTAGCCCCCCATGCAACAGATCTACCATGATTACCAGCTGTTGCAGTTGCAACTACAATATCTTTATTCCCTTGTGTTACTTTTTCAACTGCATAAGCTCCACCTAAAGCTTTGAAAGATTTTAAATCAAATCTTTTACTCTCATCTTTATAGTAAATTTTATTTAAATTTAATTCCTTAGATAATTTATTTAAGGATACTAATGGAGTAGGTGCATACCCTTCCCATTTTGAAATACTAGAATAAGCATCATCAATTTCTTTTTCAGATAATGAACTTAGTATTTGCTTTTTATCAAATGAATAATTCTTATTATCCAAGAATTCAGAAAATTTCCATTGATGACCATTAGATAAAATTGTCATTCTAACAGTCTAAAGTATTATCTTTTTCCCACTTAGTGACTGGTTTTTTCTTATTAAATGAAGATTTGTTTTTAAAATCTTTTATCTCTAAATTTTTAAGTTTTATATAACTTTCAATAACATCTTTTCCAAAAGCATTAGCAAGTGATTTACTTTTTTGAAGCATTGAAATTGCTTGATTAATATCATTTGGAAGTTTTTTTAGTTTTGGATATTTTTTATAATCTTTATACATATTGCAGTGCAAAGGTTTTCCAGGGTTTAATTTTTTATTAATTCCCTCAAGGCCAGCTGCTATTATTCCAGCTTGTAATAAATATGGGTTTGCAGATCCATCCATTAATCTTAGTTCAAATCTTCCTTGATCAGGAATTCTAATCATGTGAGTTCTATTGTTACCAGTATATGAAATACTACTTGGTGACCAAGTGGCTCCAGATTTTGTTGGTGGAGCATTAATTCTTCGATAACTATTAATCGTAGGATTAAAAAATGCAGAAAGTGCTTGAGTATTGTTCATAATCCCGCCTAAGAAATTGTAGGCTAATTTACTTAGACCAAGTGTATCTTTTTTATCTAAGAATTTATTATCTTTACCATTCCAAACAGAAACGTGGGCATGACAGCCATTTCCAGTTAAATTGTGAAAAGGTTTCGGCATAAAAGTTGCTCTTAAACCATGTTTTTCAGCTAAGCTTTTAACCATATATTTAAAAAATACGTGTCTATCAGCTGTAATTAATGAGTCTGTATAGTCCCAATTCATCTCAAATTGTCCATTGGCATCTTCATGATCGTTTTGGTATGGCTTCCAACCCATTGTAATCATGCAATCACATATTTCTTTAATTAAATCATATCTTCTCATTAATGCTGACTGGTCATAACAAGGTTTAGATTGTATGTCTCTCGGATCAGCAATTGATGAACCATCTTCAGAAATTAAAAAATATTCACATTCAACTCCAGACTTCATCTGTAATTTTTTTTGTGACATCTTTTTAATTTGTTCTTTAAGCATTACTCTTGGTGAAGCTTTTACAGGCTTACCATCCATGTATAAATCTGATGCTAGCCAGCCAATTTCTTTATTCCATGGCAATTGAATCAAACTATCGGGATCGGGCACTCCAAACATATCACTATCAGCAGGGGTCATATCCAACCAAGTTGCAAATCCAGCAAATCCTGCACCATTTTTTTTGCATCTCAGCTATAGCTTGAGCTGGAACTAATTTAGATCTTAAAACTCCAAACAGATCTACAAAACTTATTAGAAAATATTTTATTTTTTTTTGTTTAGCAATTTGTGAAAGATTTTTTGGCATAATTAATCCTACTTGTTTAAAAAGTGTTAATCAATTATTTTTTTCCAGGAATCCAATCAGTGCCAGCTAAAGGTACTCTTGCCATTGCAGCCGCTTCTACTGTTAAAGCGGCTAAATCTTCTGGTTCTAAATTTCTAACATCAGATTTTCCATTGGCTCTAGCCAAAGTTTGCAACTCTAAGGTTAAAGTAGTTAAATAATTTTTAATCCTTTTTCCAGCTTCAATTGGATTTAATCTTTTTTCAAGTTTTGGATCTTGGGTTGCAACTCCAACTGGACATCTTCCTGTATGACAGTGGTGACAATAACCAGGTTCTGTTCCAAGTTTTTTGTAATCTTCTACATATAATTCTGCATTACAGTTTAAAGCCATCATTGCAGCAGAACCAATTGATATTGCATCTGCACCCATTGCCATTGCTTTTGCAACATCTGCACCAGTTCTAATTCCTCCTGAAACAATCAGCTGAACTTTTCTATGCATATTTAATTCTTTTAAAGCATCTACAGCTTCTCTTAATGCACCCAATGTTGGAATTCCAACATGCTCAATAAAGACATCCTGAGTAGCAGCTGTACCACCTTGCATTCCATCTAGAACAACTACATCTGCTCCAGCTTTAACAGCTAATGTTGTATCATAGTAAGGTCTTGCTGCTCCAACTTTTATATAAATTGGTTTTTCCCAATTTGTAATTTCTCTAAGTTCTTGGATCTTAATTTCTAAATCATCAGGTCCTGTCCAGTCAGGGTGTCTACAAGCACTTCTTTGATCAATTCCTTCTGGCAAAGTTCTCATTCCAGCTACTCTTTTATTAATCTTTTGACCAAGTAGCATTCCACCACCTCCTGGTTTTGCACCTTGCCCAACCACAACTTCAATAGCATCAGCTTTTCTTAAATCGTCAGGGTTCATGCCGTATCTAGAAGGTAATAGTTGATAAACTAAATATTTAGATGAACCTCTCTCTTCTTGTGTCATACCACCATCACCTGTAGTTGTTGAGGTTCCCATTGCAGATGCTCCTCTGCCTAAAGCTTCTTTTGCGTTAGCACCTAATGCGCCAAAACTCATGCCAGCAATTGTAATTGGGATATCAAGTTTAATAGGTTTTTTTGCAAACCGATCTCCTAAAATAACTGAAGTGTTACATGTTTCTCTATAACCTTCTAATGGATATCTAGACATTGATGCTCCTAAAAAAACTAGATCATCAAAATCTGGAACTTTACGTTTGGCACCCAAACCTCTTATTTGATAAATTCCTTCATTGGCAGCCCTTTGAATTTCTTTAATTGTTGAGCTTGGAAATGTTTTAAATTCTTTAAGATCTTTTTTCATTTAATATGCACCCACATTATCAATTTTAAAATTATATAAATTTCTAGAAGAACCATATCTTTTAAATTTCTTAGGATCCGCAGAAATATTTAACTTTTTAAATAATTTAGTTAATTCATCTATATTTTTTTTATCCATTTTCTTTTCTATACAATCTGCACCTAAGCTTTTAACTTTACCTTTAACAAATATTTTTGCTTCATAAATTGAGTCCCCAAGATCTGCATCTGCATCCCCCATTATTACCAGGTTACCTTTTTGGGCCATAAAAGCCGACATATGACCTACAGAACCTTTAACAATTATATCTATTCCTTTCATTGATATTCCACATCTAGAACTTGTATCTCCTTCTATAATTAGTGCACCACCATGTCCTGTTGCCCCAGCCGATTGAGAAGCATTTCCTTTAACAATAATTTTTCCTGACATCATATTTTCAGCAACACCAGTCCCAACATTTCCATGAATAGTTACATTTGCTTTTTGGTTCATGCCAGCACAGTAATATCCAGTATGACCTTTAATTGTAACATCTATATCATCTTTTAAACCTGCGCATATTGCATGTTGTCCTTGTGGGTTTAAAATTTCAAATTTTCTTGTATTTTTTTTTCTATTAATATTTTGAAGATATTGATTTACTTCTCTTAAAGTTTTTTTGTTTAAATCAAAATTCATATATTACCAGTGATAGACAACGCCAGGTTTTGGTTCAAAAATTTTTGCTGTATTTACATTTGGAAGATGTGCCATAGCTTGAAATTCGGATGCAACTGCAACGTAATCTTTTGTTTCAGCAACAACAGCAGGTTTACATGCAATTTCATCTCTTAATAATGCAAATCCATCTTTTGTACCTGCAATAAAACTATAAAAACCATCTAAGTCTTTTAAACTATTTTTTAGTGTTTTTTCTAAATCCTTACCTTTTGATATTTGATTTGAAATATATCCAGCAGCAACTTCAGTATCATTTTCAGAATTAAAGTTTTGCCCATCTTTTATAAGTGACCTTCTTACATTGTTGTGATTTGAAAGTGATCCATTGTGAACCAAACATTCATCTTCTGATGTAGAGTAGGGGTGAGACCCCTGTGTTGTGATTGCGCTTTCAGTAGCCATTCTTGTATGGCCAATTCCATGCGTTCCTGAAAAAGACGATAGTTTAAATTTTTTAACAACATCTTTTGGATTTCCAGTTTGTTTAAAAATATTAATACTTTTTCCATAACCTACTAAAGAAACTTCTGGGACTTCTTTTTTTAATAAATCTATAATTTTGGTAGGTTTTTCACTTGTTTCTAAAACA
>JAOHFB010000038.1 GCA_028097785.1 Candidatus Pelagibacter sp.
ATGGGAGTTCTAAGAGATAGTGATAGCAGATGGTACATGAGAGAAGAAGCGGGTGGATTAATTTTAGGACCCTATGAAGATGGCGCACCTGCTTGTTATGTTAATGGACCATCAAAAGACTCGGAGTATGAATTATTTCAAGAAGATTTAGATAGATTAGCACCACATATTGAAGGTGCAATACACCGTGTTCCTGCATTTGGAGAAGTAGGTGTTAAAAAAGTTTATAACGGGGCAATTTGTTATACACCGGATGGTAATCCAATAGTTGGTCCTGCATGGGGTTTGAAAAACTTTTGGATTAATGAAGGACATAGTTTTGGGATTACTGCAGCCGGGGGAGCAGGTTGGCAATTAGCTGAATGGATTGTTGATGGTGAACCAACCATTGATATGCTTGGTGTTGAGCCTAGACGTTACGGTGATTATGCCACAAAATCTTATTTGAAAACTAAAAATGAAGAAGCTTACAGTCATGTATTTATCACTCATTATCCTGACGAAGAAAGACCAGCTGCAAGACCTTTAAGAACATCCCCTTGCTATGAGAGAATGAAAGATTTAGGGGCAGTTTTTGGACAAAAATTTGGATGGGAAAGACCTAATTTCTTTGCAACAGATGGTATGGAGCAAAAAGATGATTGGTCATTTAGACGATCAAAGTGGTTTGAAGCAATTAAAAAAGAGTGTCAAAACGTAAAAGACAATGTTGGCCTTCTTGATATGACGGCATTTGCAAAATGTAGAATTAAAGGACCAAAAGCAGAGGAATTTTTAGATCATTTGGTTGCAAACAAACTTCCTAAAAAAATCGGAAGAATTGGATTATGTCATGCTCTGAATACCAAAGGTGGAGTTCATTCAGAATTTACAATTATGAGAGAAGCTGAAGATAGCTTCTATTTAGTATCTGCAGGTGCAAACCTAAGATTAGATCATGATTGGATTAAAAAATGGATGCCAGATGAAGGTGTTACTTTTGAAGATTTAACTAACAGCACAGGTGTATTGGTTCTTGCAGGTCCTAAATCAAGAGAGTTATTGCAAAAAGTATCTACTGATGATTTTTCAAATGAAAACTTTAAATGGTTAACTGCACAAAATGTTGATGTTGGATATGCTCCTGTTAATGCAATGAGAGTAAACTTTGTTGGAGAATTAGGTTGGGAACTTCATCATCCAATTGAATATCAAAATCATATTTTTGATAAATTAATGGAAGCAGGAAAAGACTTAGGTATCAAACCATTTGGTATTAGAGCAATGAATAGTTTAAGATTAGAAAAATCATATAAACTAGTTGGTACAGAGCTTTCAATTGAATATTCACCTTATGAGTCTGGTTTAGATAGATTTGTTCATCCAAATAAAGGAAACTTTATTGGATTAGAGGCTTTGAATAAGTGGAGAGAAAAAGGTTTTGACAATAAACTTATTACTCTTGAAGTTCATAATACCAAAGATGCTGATGTTTTGGGAAATAACCCGATCTATAAGGATAATAAAGTTGTTGGAAGAGCAACAGGTGGTGAATTTGGTTTTAGATTAGATAAGTCAATTGCTCTTGCAATGGTTAAACCAGAGCATGCTAATGTAGGCGACAAATTACAAGTTGATATTTTGGGTGAAATGTATGAGGCTACGGTGATAGAAGAGAGCCCATACGATTCTGAAAATAATTTATTGAGAGCTTAATGAAAATTTTAGTCGCTGTTAAAAGAGTTATTGATTACAACGTTCAAATAAGAGTTAAAGAAGATGGAACTGGTGTTGTCACTGATAATGTTAAGATGTCGACAAATCCACCAGACGATAATGCTATCGAAGAAGCAGTTAAAATAAAAGAAAGTGGAAAAGCCTCAGAAGTAATTGCTGTTACAGTTGGTGAAGAAAAAGCTCAGGAAACTGTAAGAAAAGCTTTGGCTGTTGGAGCTGATAGAGGAATTCATGTTAAGGCAGAAGGCGTTATAGAGCCTTTAGCTGTTTCAAAAATTTTACAAAAAATTGTTGATAAAGAGAAACCGGATTTAGTATTTATGGGTAAACAAGCAATAGATGATGACTGTAACCAAACAGGACAAATGTTAAGTGCTTTGTTAAATTGGCCTCAAGCAACTTTTGCTTCAAAAATTGAGGTAAAAGATGGAAAATTAGAAGTCGTTAGAGAAATTGATGAGGGTTTAGAAACTATTGAAATAAATACTCCAGCAATAGTTACATGTGACTTAAGATTAAACGAACCTAGATATGCTTCATTGCCAAATATAATGAAGGCAAAGAAAAAACCAATCGAGCAAATGAATGCATCAGATATAGGAGTTGATACAGCACCTAAGATACAACAGATTAAAGTTGAAGAACCACCTAAGCGTAAAGCTGGAATTAAGGTCTCTAGTGTTGCTGAATTAGTTCAAAAATTAAAAAAATGAGGCAAAAGTTATATAATGTCAGTATTATTGATAGCAGAACACAACAATAAAGAACTTAAATCATTTACTTTGAATGCTGTAACTGCAGCATCTCAAATTGATAGCGATGTTCACGCATTAGTCATTGGATATAATTGTGGTGATGCTGCAAAAGCTGCCTCAGAACTTCCTTTGGTTAAAAATGTAATCACAGTTGAAGCTGCTCATTATGAAAATTTTTTAGCAGAAAATTTTGCTCCCGTTGTTACAAAACTTGCAGATAATTATTCTCATATAGTTTGTTCAGCAAATACATTTGGTAAAAATTTAATGCCAAGAATAGCAGCTAAATTAGATACATCACAAGTTAGTGATATAATTAAAGTAGAGTCAGCAGATACTTTTGTTAGACCTATTTATGCGGGAAATGCTTTTGCAACGGTTAAAAGTACTGATGCAAAAAAAATGTATTACTATTAGACCAACATCTTTTGAACCATGTGAGAGCTCAGGTGGTTCGGCACCAATTGAAACGGCTGAAGCAGCAGAAGAATTTTCATTAACTAAATTTGTTAAAAGAGAAGAAATCAAATCAGATAGACCAGAGCTAGGTACAGCAAGAATAGTGGTATCAGGTGGAAGAGGAATGCAAAGTGGAGACAATTTTAAATTAATTATTTCAATTGCGGATAAATTAAATGCAGCAATAGGTGCTTCAAGAGCAGCAGTTGATGCTGGATATATTAGTAACGATCATCAAGTTGGACAAACAGGCAAAGTAGTTGTGCCAGATTTATACATTGCAGTTGGAATATCAGGAGCTATTCAACATCTAGCAGGCATGAAAGAGAGCAAAGTAATTGTTGCAATTAATAAAGATGGAGAGGCTCCAATTTTTAGTGTTGCAGATTATGGTTTAGAAGCAGATCTGTTTGAAGCTTTGCCGCAGTTTTTAGAAGAGCTGAATAAATTAAACACTATACAAAAATAATTCTTAAAGATAAAAATATCATATGACTAGAGAGTCGATGGAATATGATGTTGTAATAATAGGAGGAGGTCCTTCTGGATTATCTACAGCAATTAAGCTTAAGCAGCTTGATCCTAATTTAAATGTTTGTTTATTAGAAAAAGCATCAGAAATTGGTGCCCATATTTTAAGTGGTAATGTTTTTGAAACAAGAGCATTGGATGAACTCTTACCAAATTGGAGAGAACTCAATTCACCAATTAAAACAAAAGTATCTAAAGAAAAGTTTTTATTTTTAGGAAAAACTAAATCTTTAAGCTGGCCAACATGGTTACTTCCTAAGGTTCAACAAAATCATAACAATTATATTATTAGTTTAGCTAATTTATGCAGATGGTTAGCAGAACAAGCAGAAGCTTTAGGGGTCGAAATATTTCCTGGGTTTCCAGCTAGTGAAATTTTATACAATGAAGATGGATCAGTTAAGGGTGTTGCTACCCAAGACATGGGTATTGATAAAGAAGGTAATAAAAAAGATAGTTTTGAACCGGGTATAGAATTATTAGGCAAAGTAACTGTCTTTGCAGAAGGTTGCAGAGGTCATTTAGGAAAACAACTGATTGAAAAATTTAATCTTTCAAAAGATAAAGACCCTCAACAGTATGGAATTGGTTTTAAGGAAATTTGGGAGATAGAAGATAAAAATCATGAAGAAGGAATGGTGATGCATACAGCAGGATGGCCATTAGATAACAATACTTACGGTGGAAGCTTCATGTATCATGCGGAGAATAAACAAGTATTTTTAGGGTACGTCATAGGTCTAGATTATAAAAACCCACATCTATCACCTTATGATGAGTTTCAAAGATTTAAAACTCATCCATCAATTAAAAAAATTATTGAAGGGGGAAAAAGAATTTCTTATGGAGCTCGAGCGTTAATTGAAGGTGGACTTCAAAGTTTACCCCAAATGTTTATGCCAGGAGCACTACTAGTTGGTTGTGACGCAGGAACATTGAATATGCCTAAAATTAAAGGATCTCATACTGCAATGAAAAGTGGAATGATTGCAGCAGAAACAATCGTTGATAAAATTAAAGAAAATAAAAATTTATCTAATTATGAAGAAAAATTTAAAAAGAGTTGGGTTTATGAAGAACTTCATGCAGCTCGTAATGTAAAACCAAGCTTTAGCTGGGGTTTAATTCTTGGAATTATTTTTACTGGTATTGACCAAATTTTATTTAAAGGGAAATTACCTTTTACTTTAAAACACAAACATGCTGATCATGAAACTTTAAAACCAGCCAATGAAATGCCAAAAATAGAATATCCAAAATATGATAATGTTATTACTTTTGATAAAACAAGTTCAGTTTATCTAACTGGCACTAATCATGCAGATAATCAACTGGTTCACTTAAAACTTAAAGATCCTAACTTACCTATCAGTTATACTTTAGATAAATTTGATGAACCTTCACAAAGATATTGTCCAGCAGGTGTTTATGAAGTTCAAAAAGAAAATGACGTAAACAAATTTGTAATTAATTCACAAAACTGTATTCACTGTAAGACTTGCGATATCAAGGAGCCATCTCAAAATATAACTTGGGTTACTCCAGAAGGCAGTGGTGGACCTAAATACGGAAATATGTAGTTTAAGATAAATCTATTGCAAACTTTTTTAAAGTTTCAATAGGTACGTGTTTAAGAGTATTTTTGTGAGTTCTTTTTAAAAATACAGGACATCCTTTACCAGCTTCTACAGCTTTTGCATACCAGCTCGCACAAACACACCAACCATCACCATCTTTTAAACCAGGAAATCCAAACTCAGGATGAGGTGTGATTAAATCATTACCTGCAACTTTTAACCATTCTAAAAATTCAGTTGTAACTTTTGCACAAACTGTATGAACCCCATGATCATTTTCATCAGTGTTACAACAACCATCACGATACCATCCTGTTAAAGGATTGTTTGAACACTCTTCTAGATCTTCACCTAGAACATT
>JAOHFB010000037.1 GCA_028097785.1 Candidatus Pelagibacter sp.
AATTTTTCTATTGCAGTAACATCAATTAATTTGTTCAATATGATTTTAAAATTTAATTAAGAGGGGTCTTAATGGAAGATAATTTCAACAAACACTTAGGCAACAAGCTTAAACTAAGAAGATTGGCTTTAGGTTTAACTCAAACTAAAGTTGCAAAAGCAATAAACGTTACATTTCAACAAATTCAAAAATATGAAAAAGGGACTAATGGTGTTAGTTCAATCAGATTACTTCAATTATCTAACTATTTAAAAGTGCCGATTAATTATTTCTTTGAGGATTTTTCAGAATATTTAATTAACTTAGAAAAATCTCAAGAAGGTCACATGAATGTAAATTATAACTTTTTAACAAAGTTATATTCTGAACTTAGTGCTGATCAAAAATTAAAATTTAACAAATCTTTACAAATTTCAGGAGCAGTTATTTCTAAAGCAGTATAATTTTTATTTTATCTAAGACCCCAAAATTAAGTTTAATAAAATCTATACAATTAAATCAGAAAATAGTTTCAAAGTTTTTTTAGAAATTCATTTTTTGGCTCCTCGGGCAGGACTCGAACCTGCGACCAATTGATTAACAGTCAACTGCTCTACCAACTGAGCTACCGAGGAATGTAAAAAATTCAACTTACTTTTTTTTAAAACTAAAACAAGATTTTTTTTTGGAGGCAACGCCCGGAATCGAACCGGGATACAAGGATTTGCAATCCTCTGCGTAACCATTCCGCCACGTTGCCATCTTGTTTAGCTAATAGCTTCAGATGCCTTTTTATATTAAATATTTCTCATTAGTCTATTAAATAACGATCTAAATTGATTATTGTTAATTTAGATTATTAAATTATAAACTTTAAACACCATGAGTAGCGATAAATATATACATTCTGATGTTGAGGATAAGATCTATTCTTATTGGGAAAAAAATGAACTTTTTAAACCAAGAGAAAATTCAAAAAAATTTTCAATTGTAATTCCACCGCCTAATGTAACTGGCAGCCTTCATATGGGGCATGCTCTAAATAATTCAATTCAGGATTTACTAGTTCGTTATCACCGTATGAACAATTATGAAACTTTATGGCAACCTGGAACTGATCATGCAGGAATAGCTACTCAAGCTTTGGTTGAGAGAAAACTTACATCTGAAAAAATTGATAAAAATGAAATTGGTAGAGAAAAATTTATTGAAAAAGTGTGGGAATGGAAAGAGCAGTATGGTGACATCATTATTAATCAGTTAAAAAAACTAGGATGTTCTTGTGATTGGTCTCGTAATGCTTTCACAATGGATGAAAATTTATCAAAATCAGTAATAAAAGTTTTTGTAGATCTTTATAATAAAGGTTTAATTTACAAAGATAAAAAACTAGTTAACTGGGATACCGTTTTAAAAACTGCAATTTCTGATCTTGAAGTTGACCAAAGAGAAGTAAATTCTAAAATTTATTATATTAAGTATCCAATTGATGGAACTGATGAGTTTATCACTATTGCAACAACAAGACCTGAAACGATGTTGGGAGATACAGCTATTGCTGTTAATCCAAAAGACGAAAGGTTTACTTCTTTTGTTGGTAAAACAGTTACAATACCAATTGTTGGAAGAAAGATTAAGATTATAGAAGACGATTATGCAGATCCTGAACAAGGAACTGGAGCACTAAAGATTACACCAGCACATGATTTTAATGACTATGATGTAGGACAAAGAAATAACCTTGAGATTATTAATATATTTACTGAAGCTGGTAAAATTAATGAAAATGCACCTAAAGATTATATTGGTCTTGATAGATTTGAAGCAAGAAAGAAGATTTTAAAAGATCTTAAAGAAAAAGAATTTTTTGTTAAGGAAGAAAACATTAAAAATAAAGTTCCTTATGGAGATAGATCAAATTCAATTATTGAACCTTTTTTAACTGAACAATGGTTTGCTGATGCAGAAAAATTATCGATAAAAGCTAAAGAAGTTGTAAATTCAAAAAAAACAAATTTCTTTCCTGAAAATTGGTCCAAAACTTATTTTCAATGGATGAATAATATTGAGCCTTGGTGTATTTCGAGACAACTTTGGTGGGGCCATCAGATACCAGCTTGGTACGGACCAGATAAGAAAATTTTTGTTGCTATCAATGAAGAAGATGCAAAACAATTAGCTAAAAAACATTATGGTAAAGATGAAGAATTAATTCGAGATCCCGATGTATTAGATACATGGTTCTCTTCTGGTCTTTGGCCATTTGCAACATTAGGTTGGCCTGACAATAAAGATTACGTTGAAAAATTTTATCCTACTTCTGTTTTAGTAACTGGCTTTGATATTATATTTTTCTGGGTTGCTAGAATGATTATGTTTGGAACAGAATTTTTAAATAAAGAACCATTTAAAGATATTTATGTTCATGCATTGGTTAGAGATGAGAAGGGGCAAAAAATGTCAAAATCTAAAGGTAATGTAATTGACCCATTAGATTTGATTGAAAAATATAGCGCAGATGCATTAAGATTTACACTTCTTTCAATGGCATCCCCTGGTACAGATGTAAAACTGTCAGAAGATAGAGTTAAAGGATATAGAAATTTTTTAAATAAACTTTGGAATGCTAATAATTTTTTAATCACAAACGAATGTGATTTCTCTGATATTGATAAAGTTCCAAATTTATCAATTAATATTAATAAATGGATTTTTGCTGAGTTAATTGAAGCAAAGTCTAAGATTGAGAAAAATTTAGAAGATTATAGATTTGATGAAGCTGCCAAAAATGCTTATCAATTTGCGTGGCATTCATATTGTGACTGGTATTTGGAACTATCAAAAACTATACTATTTTCAGATAATGAAGATGCTAAATCTGAGGTTAAGAAAGTTTCAAGTTATGTCTTCAAGCAAATATTGATCCTATTACATCCATTCATACCTTTCGTTACTGAAGAAATTTGGCTTAAAAATAAATTTGATAACTCTAGTAAAGATTTTTTAATGTATGCTAATTGGCCATCAGGTGAAATTAATAAAGACTCTAGCATAGATCAAGTTGAAAACATTATAAGCATCATTTCTGAAATTAGATCTTTTAAGAATGAACTAAACGTAAGTCCTGGTTCATTTATAGACATGTCTATAAACAGCATAAATGACAATCAAAAGAATTTTATTAATAGCAATGAAATCATTCTTAAAAAATTAGGAAGAATAAATAATATTTTAAGTGATGACCTGGAAAAACCAGCAGCAACTATGGTTGTTTCAGGGGATTTGTTTAAAATCTATTTTGATAAAGATGTTGATTTAAAACTTATTAAAGAAAACTTAACTAGCAAACAAAATAGAATCCAAGAAGAAATGAATAAAATATCTCAAAGATTAGAAAATAAAAGTTTTGTAGATAGGGCACCAAAAGAGATTGTTGAACAGGAAAAAACTAATTATAATAATTTAAAGAACGATATTGATAAAATATTAGTAACTATAAAGGGTATATAATGGCAAAATTTAATAAAAAGAAACTTCCAAGTAGACATACATCATTAGGCGCAGATAGAGCTCCTCACAGATCATTTTATTATGCAATGGGTGAAACTGAAAAAGATGTGGCAAAACCTTTTGTAGGGGTTGTATCGACTTGGAATGAAGCTGCCCCTTGTAATATTGCCCTTATGAGACAAGCTCAATCAGTTAAAAAGGGTGTAAGAGCTAATGGTGGAACTCCTAGAGAGTTTTGTACCATCACAGTTACTGATGGAATTGCAATGGGTCATGAAGGAATGAAATCTTCTTTAATATCTAGAGAAGTAATTGCAGACTCTGCCGAACTTACTGTAAGAGGACATTGCTATGATGCCTTAGTTGGTATTGCTGGCTGTGATAAATCTTTACCTGGCTTAATGATGTCTATGGTAAGATTAAATGTTCCAAGTGTTTTTATTTATGGAGGATCAATTCTTCCTGGAAGATATAAAGGTAAAGATGTAACAGTAGTTGACGTATTTGAAGCGGTTGGAAAACATTCTTCAGGTCAGATGTCTGCAGCGGAACTTAGAAAATTAGAATTAGTTGCCTGTCCAAGTGCTGGTGCTTGTGGTGGTCAATTTACAGCGAACACAATGGCATGTGTATCTGAAGCAATCGGATTAGCACTTCCTTATTCTGCTGGAACACCAGCTCCTTATGAAGAAAGAGATAAGTACGCTAAAGCAAGTGGAACAATGGTTATGAATCTTTTGAAAAAGGGAATTAAGCCTAGAGACATCGTAACTAAAAAAGCTCTAGAAAATGCTGCAACAATAGTTGCTGCAACGGGTGGCTCAACAAATGCTGGATTACACTTACCAGCTATTGCTAATGAAGCTGGAATAAAATTTGATTTAATGGATGTTGCAAAAATTTTTAAAAGAACTCCTTATCTTGCTGATTTGAAACCAGGTGGAAAATATGTTGCAAAAGATATGTGGTTAGCTGGTGGTGTTCCAATGTTACTTAAAACTTTATACGAAGGTGGTTTTATTCATGGTGACTGTATGACGGTTACTGGAAAAACCATGAAAGAAAATTTAAAAAATATTAAATTTAACCCAAAACAAAAAGTAATGAGATCTTATAAAGATCCTTTATCACCAACAGGTGGTGTAGTTGGGCTAAAAGGTAATTTAGCTCCAGAAGGTGCAATAGTTAAAGTTGCAGGATTAAAAAAATTACAATTTACCGGAAAAGCAAGATGTTTTGATAATGAAGAAAGCGCTATGAAAGCTGTTCAAAGTAAAAAGTATAATGATGGTGATGTAATCATTATTAGATACGAAGGTCCTGTTGGAGGACCTGGTATGAGAGAAATGTTATCAACAACAGGCGCTATATACGGACAGGGAAAAGGGGAGAAAGTAGCCCTTATTACGGACGGTAGGTTCTCTGGTGCTACAAGAGGCTTTTGTGTGGGTCACGTAGGCCCTGAGGCCGCTCTAGGAGGTCCTTTAGGCCTTTTACGTAATGGAGATATTATTGATATTGATGCTAAAAAAGGGACTATCAACGTAAGACTTTCTAAAAAAGAATTAGCTGCAAGAAAAAGAAAATGGAAACCTAGAAAATCTGATTTTGGTTCAGGTACTTTATGGAAGTATGCACAAACGGTTGGACCTGCTTATTTAGGTGCCCCAACTCATCCAGGTAAAAAAAAAGAAGTTAAGGATTATTCAGAAATTTAATGAAAATTCGTCCAGTTATATTATGTGGAGGAGCTGGAACTCGACTTTGGTCAAATTCAAAAAATCATCAAGCAAAACAGTTTATTGATTTTGGTAATTGGACACTACTTGGTAAAACTTTAGAGAGAACCAAAGCATCTATTTATGACTCACCAATTATAAGTACTAATAAAAAATATCTCAAAGAAGTTAAACAACATCTTAAGAAAAATAAGATCAATAAATATAAAATAGTTTTAGAACCAGCAAAAAG
>JAOHFB010000039.1 GCA_028097785.1 Candidatus Pelagibacter sp.
CTCATGATGAAAATAACAAATTTAAAACTGGCGATAAAGTTTCTATTATAGAAAGCAAACCTTTTTCTAAAAATAAAAAATTCCAAGTAATGGAGAATAATAAATAATGATTGGTGTACAAACAGAGTTACAAGTAGCAGACAATACAGGTGCTAAAAGAATAGAGTGCATAAAAGTACTTGGAGGATCTAAAAGAAGATATGCAAGTATTGGCGATACAATTGTAATTGCTGTTAAGGAAGCAATACCAAAAGGTAAAGTAAAAAAAGGTACGGTACATAAAGCAGTTGTAGTAAGAGTTAAAAAAGGTATTCACCGAAATGATGGTTCAAAAGTTAAATTTGACAATAATGCTGCAGTTTTAGTTGATGATAAAGGAGAACCGGTTGGAACTAGGATTTTTGGTCCTGTAACTAGAGAATTAAGAAGTAGAGGGCAAATGAAAATAATTTCATTAGCGCCGGAGGTTTTATAAAATGATTAAAAAAGGTCTAAAAGTAAGAGTTTTAACAGGTAAAGACAAAAAAAAAGAAGGCGAAGTAATTGAAATTGATAGACCAAATAATAGAGCAAAAGTTAAAGAGATAAATATGGTGAAAAAACATGTAAAAACCACAAAAGAGAAAAAAGGTGGAATTGTATCCAAAGAAAGCTTTATTCATCTATCAAACCTTAAGTTAATTGACGAAAAAGTTTCAAAAAAAGTAGAGGCTAAAAAATAATGACACCAAGATTAAAAGAAACTTACAGTAAAGAAATTCAACCAGCTTTAAAAGACAGCCTGGGTTTAAAAAATATTTTTATGGTGCCTAGAATTGAAAAAATTGTTCTAAATATGGGCCTTGGATTAGACGGTGCTGATGCTAAAATTTTAAAAGCTGCAGAAGAAGATATGGGAAAAATTACTGGTCAAAAACCTGTAATTACAAAATTTAAGAAATCTGTAGCAAATTTCAAAACAAGAAAAGGATCAAATGCAGGGCTAAAAGTAACTCTTAGAAAAAATAAAATGTACGAGTTTATTGATCGATTAGTAAATATTGCATTACCTAGAATTAAAGACTTTAGAGGTTTATCTCCTAAAGGTTTTGATAAATTTGGTAATTATACATTTGGAATAAAAGAACATATCATTTTCCCAGAGGTAAGCTTTGATAGAGCCGATAAAGTACGTGGTCTTGATATTGTGGTAGTAATTAAAGCTTTGAATAAAGATCATGCATTTGCTTTATTGGAAAAAATGAATTTTCCATTTATTAAAAAAGGAGACAATTAAAAATGGCAAAAGTTAGCGCTGTAAACAAGAATGATAAAAGAATTAAACTGTCTGACAGACTTTATAAAAAAAGACAAAGTCTAAAAAAAATTATTATGGATAAAAAATTACCATTAGAAGAGAGATTTAAAGCGCAGCAAAAACTATCTCAAATGCCACGAAATTCTGCAAAAACTAGAGTAATGAATAGATGTAAGATTACAGGTAGACCACACGGAGTTTATAGAAAATTAAAAATATCAAGAATAGCTTTAAGGGACTTAGGTTTAGCTGGATTAATTCCAGGAATGACTAAGTCAAGCTGGTAGAAAGGAATATTATGAGTTTAAGTGACCCAATTGGAGATATGATAGCAAGAGTAAAAAATGCTCAAGCAAGAAACCATAAAAAAGTAGCATTACCATCTTCAAACTTTAAAACTAAAATAGCTGACATCCTAAAGAATGAAGGTTTTATTAAAGATTTTAAAATAGATTCAGAAGATAAAAAACCAACTTTATCTTTAGAACTTAAGTATCACTCAGGAAACCCTGTTATTAGTGCTTTTGAACGTGTATCTAAACCGGGTAGAAGAATTTTTTCTAGCGCTGAAAGCTTACCAAAAGTTAACAATGGTTTAGGTATTGCTATTGTCTCTACTCCTAAAGGTGTAATGACAGACATAGACGCAAGGAAACAACGTGTTGGTGGCGAGATAATTTGTAAGGTATTTTAATGTCTAAAATTGGTAAAATAAGTATTTCTATCCCTGAAAAAGTTAAAGTTGTATTGGCTGGTAATATGCTAAATATTGAAGGTCCATTAGGAAAAAAATCTATCGATATTGATTTAGAGATGTTCAATCTTGATATCAAAGATGGAAAAGAAATATCAATTAAACCAAAAAAAATTGATCAAAATTCAAAAAGACTTTGGGGAATGAACAGAAGTTTGATTAATAATGCAGTAATTGGATCAAGCACAGGCTATGAAAAAACTTTAGAACTAGTTGGTGTTGGTTATAGAGCTGCCTTAAAAGGAAAACAGCTAAATCTTCAGCTTGGTTATAGTCATGATATTGATTATGACATACCGGAAGGAATTAAAATTGAAGTTGAAAAACAAACAACTTTGAAAATTTCTGGATCAGACAAACAGCAAGTTGGATCTGTTGCTTCAAAAATTAAAACATATAGAAAAATTGAGCCTTACAAAGGTAAGGGGATTAGAGAAAAAGGACAGTATGTTCTTAAAAAAGAAGGAAAGAAAAAATAATGAAACTAAATACAAGCATTAGAAAAAGATTTAGAGTTAGCAATAAAGTCAAAAAAGTTGCTTCTAAAGATAGATTCAGACTATGTATTTCTAGATCATCAAAGAATATTTCTGCACAAATAATTGATGATATTAACAAAGTTACATTGTTATCTGCTTCCTCTGTTGAAAAGGATATTAAGTCTGGAGATAAAGTAAATAAAACTGAACTTTCTAAGATTGTTGCAACAAAACTTGCGAAAAAAGCTCAAGAGAAAAAAATTACTAAGATTTATTTTGATAGAGGTATCTATAGATATCACGGCAGAGTAAAAGTATTTGCTGAAACCTTACGAGAAAATGGAATGGAATTTTAATTATGGAAAATTTTAAAGATAAAAAAACAGACGATATTTTAGAAAAATTGGTTCACATAAACCGTATTACAAAAGTAGTAAAAGGTGGACGTAGATTTGGTTTTTCAGCACTAGTTGTTGTTGGAAATCAAGCTGGTAAAATTGGAATAGCACACGCGAAAGCTAAACAGGTGCCTGATGCAATTAAAAAAGCCAATGAAGTAGCCAGAAGAAAATTGATACATATACCTTTAAGAGAAGGTAGAACAATTCATCATGATGTTAAAGCAAAAGATGGTTCAGGCAGAATTGTTTTAAGAGCCGCATCTAAAGGAACAGGCATTATTGCTGGTGGTCCCGTTAGAGCTGTTTGTGAAGTATTAGGAGTTAAAGATATTGTTGCTAAATCAATGGGAACTTCGAATGCACATAATGTTATTAGAGCTACTATGAAAGCTTTACTTAAACAAAATTCACCAAAACAAATTTCAGCAATCAGAAATAAAAAAATTTCTGAAATAGTGGAGAAAAGAGGATAATGATTACTTTAAACACCAAAGATAAAATCAATAAATCAAAAATGCGTGTTGGTAGAGGTATTGGTTCTGGCAAAGGTAAAACTTCAGGAAGAGGTGTTAAGGGTCAAAAATCAAGATCAGGTGTTGCAATTAAAGCTTTTGAAGGTGGACAAATGCCACTATACAGAAGACTACCTAAAAGAGGTTTTAATCCTATTTCGAGAACTAACATAGCAATAATGAATTTAGAAAAAATTCAGTCATTTATTAATGAAAAAACAATTAACCCTAGCGATACTATAAATATGGAGTTGCTTAAAAAACTTAAGCTAATTAATAAAAACTCTCAGAAATTAAAGATACTTGGAACTGGAGAGATTAAAGATAAAGTCAACATAGAAGCAGACTTAGCATCCAAATCAGCAATAGAAAAACTAGAGAAAATTAGTGGATCTATTCAATTGAAAAAATAATATATTTCAATGAGTGCGTCTTCATCATCAAACGATTTAAGAAATAGAATACTTTTTACCATCTTCATTTTAGCAGTTTATAGATTTGGAACTTTTGTACCATTACCTGGAATAGATCCAGAGCAGCTTAAGATTATGATGGATGGTAACCAAAAAGGTTTACTTGGAATGTTCAATGTTTTTGCTGGTGGTGCCGTTAGTAGAATGGCTATTTTTGCGCTTGGTATAATGCCATATATTTCTTCAGCAATTATTGTTCAGTTGTTAACAGGTGTTTCTGAATATTTTAAAAATTTAAAAGCTCAAGGCGAAACTGGAAGAGCAAAAATTACACAAATTACAAGATATGGAACTGTATTATTAGCAACAGTCCAAGGTTATGGATTGTCTGTTGGTTTAGAGTCTTCAGCAGATCTCGTAATAAATCCTGGTGCTTTTTTTAAAATTACAACCGTCACTACTATAGTAGCTGGAACGATGTTTCTAATGTGGTTAGGTGAACAAATAACACAAAGGGGAATAGGTAATGGTATTTCTTTAATAATTTTTGCAGGTATAGTTGCAGAAATTCCTAGAGCTCTTGTTACAACTTTTGAACTTGGTAGAACAGGTGCGGTTTCAACATTTATGATTTTAGCTATTTTTGTACTGCTAGTAGCAACAATTTTATTTGTAGTATTTATGGAAAGAGCGTTAAGAAAAATCTTAATTAACTACCCAAAAAGACAAATGGGAAATAAAATGTATGGAGGTGAGTCATCTCATTTACCACTTAAAATTAACCAGGCTGGTGTAATCCCTGCAATCTTTGCTTCAGCTTTACTTTTATTACCAGTTACTTTTTCAAATTTTTCATTTTCAAGTAATGATACTTTTTTAAACCTAAGTTCATACTTTACTCAAGGACAGCCTCTTTACATGCTGTTATATGCATCAGGAATTATATTTTTTACTTTTTTTTATACTTCAATAACTTTCAATCCAACAGAAACTGCTGATAATTTAAGAAAATATGGAGGTTTTGTTCCAGGAATAAGACCAGGTGAGAGCACTGCATTATATATTCAAAACATTTCAACTAAATTAACTACAATAGGTGCATTATATTTAACTTTAGTTTGTTTAATGCCAGAATTTTTAATTGCTAATTATCCAATACCTTTTTATTTAGGTGGCGCTTCAATTTTGATTGTTGTAGTAGTTGCTATTGATACGGTAACTCAAATTCAAACCAGATTAATGAGTTCTCAATACGAACAATTAATCAAGAAAACAAAATTTGGTAAATAAGTGAACATTATTTTATTTGGGCCTCCAGGCGCAGGTAAAGGCACTCAAGCACAATTAATTGTTAAAAAACATAATTACTTTCAACTATCAACTGGTGACTTATTAAGAAATGAGACAAAGAAAAATACTG
>JAOHFB010000004.1 GCA_028097785.1 Candidatus Pelagibacter sp.
CTTAATAAAAACACCTATATATTATGGTTATTACCAATATTTATATTTTTAATTGGAGGTGCAATTATTGCAAAAACTTTTATAATTAAAAAAAATAATTAGCCATTATGATTTTAAAAAATTTTTTAATAAGTGTTGTATTTGTTCTATTAACCTTTTCAGCTAACGCTGAAGAAATAAAAGATAATAATCCGGACACTAAATTTAGTGTTTATTCAGGTATGTTTGATTTTAGTGATGACGGAAAAAAATCTGCATTAATAGGTTTTCAACATCAAAATGAAAATCTTAATCGAGATACTTTTTTAGGTAACATTTCTCCTATAACTGGTGCGATGATTACTGCTGATAATGCTGGTTACATCTATACAGGGGTTCAAGCTCAATACAAAATTGGATCATTAAATATTACTCCAAGTTTTACACCAGGATTGTATCATGAGGGTGATGGCAAAGATCTTGGGCACATGCTTGAATTTAAGAGTGAAGTTCAATTGTCTATTGATTTTTCACAAAGTTCAAAATTAGGCTTTTCTTATAATCATATATCTAATGCTAGTTTAGGAGATAAAAATCCTGGGGCAAATAGTTATATGTTTAATTTCTTCAAAAACTTCTAATAACAATCATGAAAATAAAAGATTGTTATAATTTTAATGACTTTAGAAAATTAGCAAAAAAAAGATTACCATCACCTATCTTTCATTATATTGACGGTGGTGCAGATGATGAAGCCACTCTTAAAAGAAACACCGAAGCATTTAATGACTGTGATTTAATTCCTAATGTTTTGGCAAGTGTAGGTAAACCTGATTTATCAACTACTGTTTTTGGTAAAAAAATTGATATGCCATTATTTTTATCACCAACAGCCATGCAAAGACTTTATCATCATGATGGAGATAAAGCTTCAGCTCGAGCAGCAGAAAAGTTTGGAACTTTTTATAGTATGTCCACCATGGCAAATAATACTATTGAGGAAATTGCTGAAATTTCTAAAGGCCCAAAATTATTTCAACTTTATGTTCATAAAGACCAATCAATTACAGATGATTTAATTGAGAGATGCAGAACATCTGGCTATGATGGGATGTGTTTAACAGTAGATACATTAGTTGCTGGAAATAGAGAAAGAGATCACAGAACAGGTTTTACTACTCCTCCAAAACTTACTCTTCAAAGCTTAATGAGTTTTGCAATGAGACCTGAGTGGGTTTTTAATTATTTTACTCATAAAAAATTTGAATTATCTAATGTTGCAAAGAAAACAGATAAAGGAACCAATATTGCAAAGTCAGTAATTGAATATATTAATGAACAATATGATCCAGCTATGAACTGGAAGGATGCAGAGTATTGTGTAAAAAAATGGAATAAACCATTTGCATTAAAAGGTGTGATGTCAGTTGAGGATGCAAAAAGAGCAATTGATATTGGTTGTACTGCTATAATGGTTTCAAACCATGGTGGAAGACAATTAGATGGTTCAAGATCTCCATTCGATCAAGTTAAAGAACTTTCAGATGCAGTAGGGGATAAGCTTGAAATTATTTTAGATGGTGGAATTAGAAGAGGAACACATGTTTTAAAAGCTTTAGCTGCTGGTGCGACCGCATGTAGCTTTGGAAAAATGTTCTTATTTTCATTAGGTGCTGGAGGCCAACAGGGTGTTGAACGACTCTTGCAGAATATGCATGATGAAATAAATCGAAATATGGTATTAATGGGTTGTAAAAATATTAAAGAATTAAATAGATCAAAATTAATTTATAGAAAATAAGAAATAAGGAGAGATTAAATATGAAATTAGCAGCAAGTCTAGATCGTTTAGGAACAGAGTCAGCATTTAGTGTTTTAGCAGAAGCAAAAAAATTAGAGGCTGCTGGAAATCCAATGATACATCTAGGACTTGGTCAACCTGATTTTAAAACTCCAAAACATGTAGTTGAGGCTGCTAAAAAAGCTTTAGACGATGGACACCATGGATACGTTTTATCTAACGGTATTTTAGAGTGTAGACAAGCTGTAACAAGATGGATAAAAAAACGTTACAACGCAGAAGTAGATCCTGAAAGAATTACAATTATGCCAGGGGGTAAACCTACCATGCACTACGCCATACAATGCTTTGGTGAACCTGGAGCTGAAATTATTCACCCAACGCCTGCGTTCCCAATTTATGAGTCTATGATTAACTATACTGGTTCTACAGCAGTTCCTTATGATTTAACAGAGGACAAAGATCTAAAATTTAGTGCAGAAAAAATTTTATCTTTAATAACTGATAAAACTAGATTGTTAATTTTAATTAATCCAAACAATCCAACAGGAAGTTTTGTTGAAAAATCTGAAATAGATAAATTGGCTGAAGGATTAAAAAAACATCCTCATGTTACTATTTTAAGTGATGAAATTTATAGTAGACAAATTTTTGATGGTAAAGAAATGCCAACGTTCTTCAATTATCCAGAATTAAGAGATAGATTAATTGTTCTTGAAGGCTGGAGTAAGGCTTATTCTATGACTGGCTGGAGATTGGGTTGGAGCTTTTGGCCAGAAAATTTAATTGAACATGTAAATAAATTATTAATTAATAGTGTTTCATGTGTTAATGCAGCTGCTCAGTTTGCAGGTATTGCTGCTTTAGATGGACCAGATGAATCTATTAATCAAATGATGGAAAAATTTACTCATAGAAGAAAATTAATTCATGAAGGCCTAAATAGTTTGCCAGGTGTTGAATGTAGTTTACCTGGTGGAGCATTCTATGCTTTTCCTAAGGTTATAGGCACTGGAATGGATGGCTCAGAATTTTGTAAAAGAGCAATGCATGAGGCTGGGGTCGCTATAGTTCCAGGAACTGCTTTTGGTAAAACTTCTAAAGATTATGTAAGATTTAGTTTTGCGGCTTCTCAAGATAATATTTCTAATGCATTAGAAAATATCAAAAAAATGCTTGGCTAAGATTATGACAGAGTTAGCGCTACCAAAAGTTGATAAAAAAATAATTGAGCGCAAAGACGAAATTGTAAAAAATTTATCAAAAATTTCTGGATCAGATAATGTATTAAGTCATCCTGATGAGATAAAACCTTATGAAACTGATGCACTTGCAGCTTATACTCAAACTCCATTATCGGTAATTTTACCAAAAGACACAAATGAAGTTAGCGAGATATTAAAGTATTGTCATAGAGAAAATATTAAAGTGATTCCTAGAGGTGCTGGAACCGGTTTATCAGGTGGTGCTTTACCACTGCAAGACGCAGTCATATTGGGTTTAGGAAAATTTAATAAAATTTTAGATATTGATTATGAAAATAAGTGCGTAGTAACGCAACCTGGTGTCACAAATTTAGGGATTACTCATGCAGTACAACATAAGGGGTTCTATTACGCTCCTGATCCTTCAAGCCAATTAGCTTGTTCTATAGGAGGCAATGTTGCAGAGAACTCTGGTGGAGTACATTCTCTTAAATATGGAACAACTACTAATAATATTCTAGGGGTTGAAATGGTTTTAATGGATGGAACTATTTGTAGATTTGGAGGAAAGACATTAGATCAGGAGGGATATGATTTAATGGGTTTAATTTGTGGATCTGAAGGATTGCTTGGTGTCGTTACAGAAGTGACAGTTAAAATTCTAAAAAAACCACAAGTAGTTAAAGCTGCATTGATTGGTTTTCCATCTATTAAAGAGGGAGGAAATGCTGCATCAGAAATTATTTCTAATGGGATTGTTCCAGCAGGTATGGAAATTATGGATAAAGCTTTAATTGAAGCAACAGATAATTTTAGTAAAGCAGGGTACCCTCGTGATGCTGAATTATTATTAATAGTTGAACTGGATGGTACAGAGTCAGAAGTTAATGAATTGTTAAAAAAAGTTAGCGAAATTTCAAAAAAAAATAACTGCTCCAGTCTCAAATTGAGTAAAAGTGAGGAAGAAAGATTAAAATTTTGGGCTGGAAGAAAAGCAGCTTTTCCAGCTTGTGGTGCAATGGCTCCTGATTATTATTGTATGGATGGAGTTATCCCAAGAGGAAAACTTGCTGAAGCCTTATTAGAGATTAGAAAATTATCTGACAAATATAAATTACTAGTAGCTAATTGTTTTCATGCAGGTGATGGAAATCTTCATCCACTTATAATGTTTGACGGCAGTGATAAAGAACAACTAAGAAAAACAGAGGAGTTTGGTGCAGAAATACTTAAACTTTGCGTGAAACTTGGAGGAGTTATCACTGGTGAACATGGAGTAGGAATAGAGAAAAGAGAATTAATGTGTGAGATGTTTAATGATAGGGATATCCAACAACAATTAGATATAAAAAAATCACTAGATGAAAAAAATTTATTAAATCCAGGAAAAGTTTATCCTATTTTAAGAAAATGTGCAGAGGAAGGAAGGGTTCATGTCCACAAAAATGAAAATAAATTCCCAGATCTTCCAAGATTCTAATAATACTTATTACCCCAAAGACGAGGCAGAAGTATCAAATTTAATTAAAGAATTTCATAAAAAAAATTTGCCAACTGAAATAGTTGGAACTGATTCAAAAAGTTTTATTGGCAATAAAACTCAAGCATCCAATAAAATCTCACTTTCTAAATTATCGGGTATTATTGATTATTTTCCAGAAGAACTTTATATAAAAGTTAAAGCCGGCACACCATTAGAGGATGTAGAAAAAGCTCTAGAAAAAAATAATCAAGAATTAGCATTTGAGCCAATTGATTTTGGTTTTATAGAACATGGAAAATCTAATAAGGGAACTGTTGCAGGTTGTTTGTCATGTAATTATGCTGGCTCTAGAAGATTTAAAGTTGGAAGTGTAAGAGATCATGTTTTAGGATTTCAAGGTATTAATGGCAAAGGCGATATCATTAAATCTGGAGGAACAGTTGTAAAAAACGTAACAGGTTATGATTTGTCAAAATTAGTTACTGGGTCCTTTGGAACTTTGAGTGTTTTAACTGAAATTACTCTTAAAGTTTTACCAAAAAAAAGTTTTTCAAACACAGTAGTGATTGATGTAAAAGATAATAAAATAATTTATGATTTATTTGATAAAATAGCAGGTTCAAGTAGTGAAGTATCAGGAGCTACTTTTATTCCAGAAGAACCAAAAGACGAAAATTATTTAAAAAATAGAGATAAAATTTTTAAGTTTAATGATTTAGACTTTAAAGGTCCATTTTTAGCATTTAGAGTAGAAGGAGATAAAGTTTCAATTAATGAGAAAATTAAATCTTTGACAAAAGAGTTGCAATTAAACACTTTTAAAACTTTCCTGCTGGATACTTATCAATCAGAACCATTTTGGAAAAAAATAAATAATTTGGAACTTTTTGAAACTACAAAAAATAATTTGATGAGAATAGTTATTGAACCATCCAATGGATCAAAGATGATGAAGTATTTGGGCAATAAATTTAAGTATTATATTGATTGGTGTGGATCCTTATTTTGGGTTGAAGTGCCAGCAAAAAAAAATGTTAAGATTAAAGAAATTAAGAAAACTACCAAAGAATTTGGTGGATATTTAACGATTATAAAAACATCAGCAGATTATGACTATGAGGAGTCAATCTTTACCATTGATGATGTGCGACTAATAATTTCTAAAAAGATCAAAGAAAGTTTTGATCCAAAAAGAATTTTAAATCCCGGAAAAATGTATAGAGGAGTTTAATGCAAACAAATTTTTCAAAAAAACAATTAGAAGATAAAGATAATTTAGCTACCGAAAAAATTTTCAAACAATGTGTTCATTGTGGAATGTGTAATGCTACATGTCCTACCCATCAGTTATTAGGTGACGAGCTTGATGGACCAAGAGGAAGAATTTATTTAATAAAAGACATGTTGGAAAATAATAAAAAACCAACAGAAAAAGTTGTTAAACATATTGATAGGTGTCTTTCATGTTATAGTTGTATGACCACATGTCCTGCAGGTGTAAATTATATGCATATCATTGATCATGGAAAAAAATATATTGAAAAAAATTATGAAAGATCTTTTTTCGATAAATTAATTAGACATTTTTTATCAATAACTCTTCCCAATACAAAAGTTTTTAGATTATCAAGTTTTTTAGTGAAACTAAGCAAGCCTTTCAAATTTTTAATGCCATCAAAAATTAAAGATATGATGGAGTTAATGCCAACTCATTTTCCAAAAAAACAACTTAAAAATAAAGAAATTTATACAGTAAAAGGAAAAAAAAAAATTGCAAGAGTTGCACTATTAACTGGCTGTGTTCAAAAAGAAATTTCACCTCAAATTAATGAGTCAACTATTAGACTACTTAATAGACATGGTGTTGAAGTAGTAGTTCCGAAAAAAATTCGATGTTGTGGATCTTTAAATCATCATTTGGGAAAAGAGGATGATGCTCACCAAGACTTTAAAAATAATATTAATACTTGGTATGACGAACATCAAAAAGGCAATTTAGATGCAATTTTATCTAACACATCTGGTTGTGGAACTACAATGAAAGATTATGGATTTATCTTTAGAGATGATAAGGAATTAAGTAAAAAAGCAAAAGTTATTTCTGAGTTAACTAGAGATATTTCGGAATATATTTTTGAAAGTTTAAAGCTAGATATCAAAGAAAAAAATAAAAAATACAAAGTTGCATACCATTCAGCATGTTCTATGCAGCATGGTCAAAAAGTTCATTCGCAACCAATTGCACTTTTAGAAAAAACAAATAATGAAATCCTTGAAATTCCAGAAGGTCATATTTGCTGTGGTTCAGCTGGAACTTATAATATTTTACAATCAGAAATAGCTAAACAATTATTGACTAAAAAAGTAGATAATATTGAAAGTTTGAAACCTGATTTTATTTCTACAGGAAATATTGGTTGTATTACCCAAATTTCCCATGGTACAAAAGTTCCAATTGTACACACAATTGAAGTTCTAGATTGGTATACAGGAGGTCCAAAACCAGAGGTGTTACAGAGGAATTAACTATGAAAAAGATACTAGTTACAAGAAGGTTACTTAAAGATTGTGAAGATAAAGCATCAAATATTTTTGATGCAAAACTTAATGCAAACGATGAACTTTATTCTCAAACAAAATTAATTGAGCTTAGTCAAGGATGTGATGCAGTGCTTACATCTTTAACAGATAAAATGGATGAGGATACAATCAATAAACTTCCAGAGACAGTTAAAGTAATTTCAAACTTTGCAGTTGGTTTTGGAAACATAGATCTAGAAGCTGCAAAAAAAAGAGGTATTGCTGTAACAAATACTCCTGAAGTTTTATCAGATGCAACAGCTGAAATTGGCATTCTTCTTATTTTGGGTGCTTGCAGAAGAGCTGCTGAAGGAATCGAGGCAGCAAAAGAAAGTAATTGGAAATGGTCTGCAGATTATTTAATTGGAAAACAATTAACAGGTACAAGACTTGGTATTTTAGGAATGGGAAGAATTGGGCAAAAAATTGCAAAAATCGCAAAATCGCTTGGAATGATAATTCATTATCATAATCGCTCAAAATTAAGTGAAGATAAAGAGCAAGGAGCTATTTATCATGATAGTCTAAAAGGTCTTTTTTCAGTATCAGATGTTTTATCAATTTGTTGTCCAGCTACAAAAGAAACTGTCAATTTAATTAATAAAGAGACAGTAGAATATTTTCCTAAAGGTGCAGTGATTACTAATGTTGCTCGAGGAGATATAGTAGACGATGATGCTTTAATTGATGCATTAAATAGAAGAAAAATTTATGCAGCAGGTTTAGATGTCTATAAAGGTGAACCTAATTTAAACCCAGGTTATTTAAAAATTAAGAGTGCATTTATTTTACCTCATCTTGGAAGTGCAACTAAAGATACAAGAACAGCAATGGCTAATTTAGCAATAGATAATATTGATGAATTTTTCAACACCGGTAATTGCAAAAATAAAGTAAATTAAAACTTTAATTTATGAACAAACCTGTACTAGCTAAATCAAAAGCTATTACAATATTTTTAGTATTTGCTTTAGGCTATTTTATCTCAACTTTACTTAGAGCAATTACAGCAACCATCTCTCCTGAATTGGTTTCAGAATTTAATCTTACTTCAGGTGAGCTAGGACTTCTTGGAGGAGGATATTTTTTAGGATTTGCAAGTGTACAAATTCCATTGGGATATTTATTAGATTCTAAAGGGCCTAGAAAAATAGTTTCTTATTTTTTATCTTTATCAATAATTGGCTTAATTTTATTTTCATTAGCTCAAAACTTAACGATGCTTTTAATTTCAAGAATATTAATTGGTGTTGGTGTTGGTGCATGTTTGATGGGACCTTTAACTGCTTATAGGATTTGGTTTCAAGATGAAACACAGCAACGTGCAAATTCATGGATGTTAATGGTTGGAGCTATAGGAATGCTATCATCTAGTTTACCTGTTCAGTTTTTTTTACCAATTATAGGTTGGAGGGCAATATTTTTATCTTTAGCACTACTAACATTAGTTTGTATAATTTTAATAGTAATCTTTATTCCTAAATGGCACTCTAAAAGTGTTGATAATAAACAATTAGCTGAAAGTAGATTAAGTACAGTTTGGAAAAACTCTTTATTTCTAAGCTTAGTGCCTATGGGTTTTTTTACCTATGGAGGTTTGTTTGCGATCCAAACACTATGGGCTGGACCCTGGATGATAAGAGTTTCGGGTTACACCTCACAAGAGAGTGCTAATGGACTTTTTTTGATTTATTTTGCTATGCTTGTTTCATTTTTGTGCTGGGGTTACTTCGTTCCAAAATTTTCAAAAAATATAAATGATGCAATTAGATTGTTAAAATTTGGTGCACCAATAAGTTTAATAGTGCTTGCGATAATTATTTATTTAGGTCCTAAAGCGGGGTCCATTCATTGGGCAATATTTTTAGTAAGCTCTATATTTTTATCCTTAACTCAGCCAGCGGTTGGTATGGCGTTCTCCTTGTCTAATGCAGGTAAAGCTCTAACTTCTTTTAACTTGTTGATTTTTATTGGAGCATTTTTTATGCAATGGATTATTGGATTGATTATTGATGCAGGAATGAGTCTAAACTTTACA
Organism: Candidatus Pelagibacter sp.; assembly: GCA_028097785.1. Next base: position 9,087 of record JAOHFB010000004.1, read on the forward strand.
GAAATAATTTCATTTAGATTAGCAATGTTATTTGTACTTATAACATCTTTATTATCTTATTTATTTTTTATAATGAAATTAAAGTAAATGAATTATCTTAGATGTTTATAAATAGTTGTTCTTGATACACCAAGTTTTCTTGAAGCTACTGAGATATTATTTGTCTCTAAAAAAGTTGATTTAATTAATATACACTTTTCTCTTTTAATTTTTGTATCTTTACAATTTCGACATGCATAAGTTTTGTTTGATAAATTTTTTTCTTTAATTTTACTTTCTCTAAAGTTTTGACTCTTAACTACAAAAACAGACGACCCTAGATGATCAGTTATTTTTAATATTTTATTATTAAGTAAATCAGATGCTATAGATGAAAACGAATTTGTAAAAATATTATTAAAATTTTCATTCTTTAAATCTGCTAATCCATGGAGCATAATTTTAGCATTACTATTTGCTCCTACTACTACTCCATCACCATTAATAGCTAATAATCCAACACTTGTAGTAGAAAGATATTCTGATCTTGGGTGAAAAGATAAAATTAATTCACTTGAAAATTTATTGATAAATAATTTTGTTTCAATACTTCTTGTTGCTAATTTTACTAATGCTAAAGTATGCTGCTCTCTTGATTTAGAGTCTGTCGAGGCATCAATAATACCTATTGTTTTACCATCATAATTAATTATTGGACTAGCAAAGCATGATATTTTTTCATGTGCAATAAAGAAATGTTCTTTACCAGATACTATTGTGGGCTTTTTAAGTTCAACTGACAATCCCAGACCATTTGTGCCACAAATTTTTTCTGCCCATATAGAGCCTGGTATTACTGATTTACCAACATCACCTTCTAAGCAAGTTTTGTCATATATAGTGTCAAGTACCAATCCGTTTTCATCTGAATAAGCTACCATAAAATTTGTACCTGCAATTTGTGAATAAAGTAATTCTATTTCTGGGATGACAATTTTTCTTAACACTTCATTTTTTTCTTTAATCTGTTTAAGTTCAATTGAAGATATGAGGCTTTGTTTGGGATCTTTAAATGGATCAAGACCTGTAGAAATACACCTCAACCAACTTTCAGAAATTTCATCTCCCATTTTATTTGAGAACATTCCTCTTTTTTTTAGAATACTTTTAAACTCTTTGTTTGCAGAATTTAAATTTTGCATCTCTCATCTTAGGAGCCTTTAAACCTCAAAACAACTAACCACAGGTTGTATTTGTACATTTATTGAACATATTTGAGTCGCGTTGACTATTACTTAGTCCACCTGTTGAATAAGCTTTGAAAAAATAGATTAGGAGAGAAAAATTATGAAGGCACAAGTTTTACATAAGTATGATCCAGAAATGAAAGAAAAAGTCTGGGTTACAGAACAAGAAATGCCAGAACCAAAGTTGGAAAAATCATCAGATGTGATTGTTAAAATTGGTGCTGCAGGAGTTTGCAGAACTGACTTACACATTGTTGAAGGTGTTTGGAAACATATTCAAGATCCTAAAGGAGATTTACTGCCTATGGTTATGGGTCATGAAAATGCTGGATGGGTTGAAGAAGTAGGAAAAGATGTGGTTGGATATAAAAAAGGTGATCCTGTAATCTTGCATCCAATTATTTCAGGAACTGATGGCACATGTTTAAGTTGCCGAAGAGGTTTAGACCAACATGCTGAAGAAGGAGCATTTCCAGGTTTAAATATTAAAGAAGGTGGTTATGCTGAATTGCTAAAGACAAGTGTACGTAACTTAATTAAGTTACCTACAGTATTGGCACCTAAAGATGTGGCACCTTTCTCAGATGCAGGTTTAACAGCTTATCGAGTTGTTAAAAAAGCAACTAGACATTTATTGCCAGGTCAAAGTTGTGTGATTATTGGTGCTGGTGGATTAGGACATATTGCAATTCAATGTTTAAGAGCAATGTGTGCAGCAAATATTATTATTGTTGAAAAATCTAAAGCAGCATTAGATCATGCTATGGCCTTAGGTGGTGATGAAGGCGTTCTTATCGATGGAAACGAAAATGAGAGAGTGCTAGAGCTTACTAAAGGCAAAGGTGCTGAAGCTGTTATCGATTTTGTTGGAGAACATGGTTCTACAAAAATGGGACTAGACATGACTTCAGGTGGTGGATTTTATTATATCGTTGGCTACGGGGAGGAAATTAAAATCCTAGCTGTTGATGTAATCATTTCAGAAAAAAACATAATAGGAAATTTAGTGGGAACGTGGTCTGAGTTATATGAACTTATGGAATTAGCTAACAAAGGTTTGGTTAAGCTATCCATGCAAGAATATAAATTAGGCGATGCTAATAAAGCGCTTCATGATCTTAACGAAGGTAAGGTTAAGGGACGAGCTGTTTTAGTTCCGTAATAATAAATAGAGAGAGGTGAAAATGAAAATAACTAAAACTTGTCTAAGTGCTATCATATCAGGAGTTTTGATATTTAGCCCTATGGCATATGCCGATAAGTGGAGTGATCAATTTCCACATATCAAGGCTACGGGAGATATTCCAGGTGATTGTTCTTACGAAAAAATTTCTAAGAAAAATTATAAAGGAAAAACTCTTAAAATAAATACGCACGCAGTTCCAGTAATCGGACAGCCTACAGCTCTTCATGCTGAACAGTTTGCAAAACTAACAGGAGCAAAAGTTGATGTAACTCATACACCAGCAGGTGATTTATATGCAAAAGCCATGGTTCCTTTTAAAGCTGGTCAAGCTCCATACGATATCGTATTTGGTTTTTCTAACTTTATTAATGACTGGAGACAATACTTAGCACCAGTTCCTAAAAAATATATCAATACAGTTGAGATGAAAGATGTAACTAAATCTCATGTTGGTGTTTCTTCTTGGGATGGAACTATGTATCAATACCCAGTTGATGGCGACAGACATTATCTAAAATACAGAAAAGACGTAATAGATAATCCTGAAATGCAAAAAAAATACAAAGCAGATACTGGTAAAGAGTTAAGAGTTCCAAGAACATGGAAAGAGTATGGCGAAATGGCCAAGTACTTTAACGATTGGGACTGGGATGGAGATGGAGAAAAAGAATACGGTTCAGCTGAAGTTATGAAAAAAGATGACTTAATGTTTGCAGCTTTTTTCAGTAGATCAGTAGCGTATGCTAAAAATCCAAGAACTCCAGGTGGTTTCTTTTTTGATTTAGAAACTATGAAACCAAATATCAACAATCCAGGTTTTGTTGAAGCTTTAGGTGATTGGGTTGAGGCTACTAAGTACGTTCCTCCAGGAGGAATTAACTTTGGACTAGGTGATGAAATTGGATCATTTGGTGGTGGTCAAACTTTATTTAGTTTTTCATGGGATGATGCTTTCATTGCAGCGATGCAAGATGACAGTCCTATTAAAAATAAAGTAGGAACAGCTCCTCTTCCAGGCGCAGATAAAGTTTGGAATAGAGTAACTGGTAAATGGGAAAACCAATATAACCAAGCACCATATATTGTATGGGGTTGGGCAGTTGGAGTTGCTAAGAAGAGTAAAGTACAAGAGATGGCATTTGACTATCTATGTTTTTTCTCTAATGGAGCAAACCACCAAGCTGACTTAGCTATTGGTAACTTTGGTGTTAACCCATTTAAAAACTCTGACTTTGATCCAAAACTTTATATAGATACTATGGGTTGGGATCCAGAGATTGCTAACAGTTACACTAAAACACTTAAAGATATGGAAAAAAGTAAAAACAGAGTTTTCCCTTTAAGAGTAAGAGGTGTATTTGAGTTCACTAGTGCAGTTGCTACAGGAACTTCAAAAGCACTTGCAGGACAATTGTCTCCGCAAGAAGCTTTAGATGAAGTAGCTAAAGAATGGGAAGCAATTGTTAACAGAGTAGGTAAGAAAAACGTTCAAGAAGACTACGCTGTTGGTGTTAAAATGGAAGATAACAAGTTATAAAGATAACTTAATTATTATGTGGCCACTATTTGTGGCCACATTTAATAAAACTCAATTTCGAAAGAATGAACTTTAAACATAAATACGTTTTTTTATTTCCGGGATTATTTGTTTTAATTGGAATACTAATATTCCCAATAATTTTTGTAGTACGTTTGAGCTTATCGGGATGGAATAGTTATAACGGTTTAAATTTTATAGGTCTTGAAAACTATATTAGATTATTTACAGACGACCCAAGATTCTGGCAATCATTTTTAAGATTAAGTTTTTTATCTGTTACTACAGTCATTCTTCAGTATGTAATTGGATTTGCTTTAGCTCACATGGTTTGGAAGGATATTAAATTTCAAAGATTTTTTAGAGTATTGTTTCTAATCCCAATGATGACCACACCAGTGATCATGACTGTTATTTGGAGAACTTTTTTTCACGAGTCTTTAGGTCCCGTAAACGACATTTTATCAAATTTTGGAATGTCTCCCAAATGGCTTACAGACCCTACATTGGCAAAAATTACTGTTATAATTGTTGAAGTTTGGCAATGGACACCATTTATGTTTTTGCTGTTATTGGCAGGCCTTTTGTCACTTCCAAAAGAGCCATTTTTGGCAGCAGCTATTGACGGTGCGAGCCCAATAAGAAAGTTTATTTATGTGACATTTCCTTTAATGGCACCAATTTCAATTGGAGCAATTATTATTAGATTAATTGAAGCCTCAAAAATAATGGATACAGTTTATGTTTTGACCTCAGGAGGCCCAGGTACCTCGACTGAAACTTCTAGTTTTTATATTTTTATTAAGGGATTAAGAGAGTTTCAGATGGGTTATGCAGCCTCAATGTCATTCACTTATTTAATCATTATGATCATAAGCTTAACTTTTATTGCAAAAGGATTAACCAAATTATTACTTAAAGATTAGATATGGGAAAATTATACAAATTTTTAAAATATTCTTTCATAACAATTTGGACAGTTTTTGTAGTAGCACCTTTTCTTTGGGCTCTTACAACTTCTTTTAAAGATTTTAATTCAGTGAATGGAGGCGCAACCTATATTCCTTGGGTTGATTTTGAACCTAAATTAGAAGGTTGGAAAGTCCTAATTAAATCTCCTGCAAATGGTGGGGTTGATATTATTGAACCTTATTTTAATAGTTTGTTTGTAACCTGCACTGCAAGTCTTATTAGTATTGTGCTTGGTACTCTTTCTGCTTATGCGCTTTCTAGATTTACATTTAAGGCTGGTTTTGTAAAAAATAATGACATTACATTTTTCTTTATTTCGCAAAGAATTATGCCACCAATTGTTTTATCAATTCCATTTTTTTTATTCTTAGGTGCAATTGATCTATTAGATAGTTTAATTGGATTAATAGTTGTTTATATCGTTTTACTAATGCCAATTGCAGTTTGGATTATGGTCGATTTTTTTAATAAAGTTCCAAGAGAAATTGACGAAACAGCATTAATTGATGGATGTAATCCTTATCAAGCATTTTTTAAAGTAGTTTTACCTAATTCAGTACCAGGCTTAATTGTTGCTGGAATGTTTTGTATCATATTTGGCTGGATTGATTTTTTCTTTGCATTCATATTAACTTTTACTGAAGTACAGTTATTACCAGTAAAAATTGTAGCTTTAAATTCATCTATTACACCCTGGTGGAGTTTATCTGCTTCTGCTTTAGTGTCAGTAGCTCCATTAATAATAGTTGCATTTATTGTAGAAAGATACTTGTCAAAAGGAAATTTGTCAGGAGCTATTAAGTAATGAATTTAATTGCTGAGAACTTATCATATAAACCAGATGAACAATTTCATTTAAACGAAGTATCCTTTAATTTCAAAAAAGGAAATATTTATACTATTCTTGGAAGAACTTTATCGGGGAAAACAACATTATTGAAAACTATAGCTGGATTATTGACTCCAGATAAAGGTGAAATGCAATTTGAAGATAAGGATTTTTTAAAAGTTCCGGTCTGGGAAAGAAATATAGCAATGGTTTATCAGCAATTTATTAATTATCCTCACCTTAATGTTTTTGAGAACGTCGCTTTCCCGCTTAAACAAAGGAAAATAGACAATCATGAAATAAATGATGTAGTTTTAAAATCTCTCAAATCAGTTGGTCTAGAGGGTTACGAAAAAAGAAAAATTCAAGAATTATCAGGTGGTCAACAGCAAAGAGTTTCTCTAGCGAGATCTTTGGTAAAGAATGCAAAGATTTTACTTCTAGATGAGCCATTGGTGAATTTAGATTATAAATTAAGAGAACAATTAAGAGAAGAATTTAAAAATATTTTTTCACAAGGTCTATCCGAAGAGAGCATTGTTATATTTTCAACAACAGATCCGAGAGAAGCTATGGAGCTTAATGGCGAAGTAATTGTTCTTGATGAGGGAAAAGTTTTACAAGTTGGGCCTGCAAAAGAAATTTTTGAAAACCCAAAGACATTAAAAGTTGCAGAAATTTCTAATGATCCTCCAATGAATATTTTAAAAACCAATATAGATTCTAACAAAATTAAATTTGAAGGAATAGAAATAGATATTCCAAATCATCTATCTAACATAAAAGATAGAAATTTTAATTTAGGTATTAGAGCTTCTGATATTGAATTAAGTGATAAAGGTTTTGAATTCGAAGTAGAATTAGCTGAAATTAGTGGTTCAGAAACTTTACTTCATCTTACAAGAGGAAGTGCAAAAATTATAACTTCAATAGAAGAAGTTATGAATTTTAATATTCATGACAAGGTAAAAATTGATTTTAATATAAATAAACTTTATGCATTTGAAGAAAGTGGAATATTAGCTTCCTCACCATTTGGAGGCTCATATGTCTAAAATTGATTTAAATAATATTTCTCATTCATATAATCCAAATGATCCAAATCCTGTTTATGCATTAAATCCATTTTCTATGACTTGGGAAAATGGAAAAAGATATGCAATTCTAGGACCTTCAGGATGTGGAAAAACAACAATGTTAAATATTGTATCTGGTTTAGTTAGACCTTCTGCGGGAAACATATTATTTGATGATAAAGATGTAACTGACTTAAAAACTGAAAGCAGAAATATAGCTCAAGTTTTTCAATTTCCAGTAATTTATAACACAATGACAGTTTATGAAAATTTAGCCTTTCCTTTAAAATGTAGAGATTTTTCAAAAGATAAAATTGATGAAAGAGTTAAATCTGTTGCTGATACTTTAAATTTAGAGTCTTTTTTAAATTCACCTGCAAGAAAATTAACTGCAGACCAAAAACAATTAATATCTCTTGGAAGGGGATTAGTTAGAGAAGATGTGGCGGCAGTTTTAATGGATGAGCCATTAACAGTGATCGATCCTGATCTAAAATTTAGATTAAGAAGAAAACTAAAAGAGATCAATGAGGAGTTTAAAACAACACTAGTTTATGTAACTCACGACCAAAACGAAGCTATGACTTTTGCTGATAACATAATAGTTATGAGTGAAGGTGAAGTTGTTCAAGCTGGAACACCAAAAGAACTATTTGAAAGACCTAATACTACTTTTGTTGGTTATTTTATTGGTTCACCAGCAATGAACTTATTTGAGACCGTTGCAATCTCAAATGATAGTGTCAAAATTAATGATACTATAATTAAAACAAATACTAATTTAACAAATTTAAAAGATAAAAAGATTAAATTGGGAATTAGATCTGAATTTATCAAGATTGCTAACGATCAAACAGAAAACTCATTAAATGTAGATGTAGATAAAGTCGAAGACTTAGGAAACTACAAATTATTAACTGCTAAAATGGGAAATCTTATTATTAAATCTAAAATTAATAGAGAAACTGAAGTACCATCAAGCAATGTTAGATTACATATTCCAGCTGAAAAATGCTGCGTATATGAAAATGATAAATTAATATAATAGTACTACCTAGGATTGTATAATAAGGCTTTAAGTGGCAATCTGCTCACCTATTTTGAAAGACTCTAATTAAATTTTGTGCTTAAATTAAGAAGTTAATTAACAACTATAGGAGTAATAATGATTAAAGAAAAGAAATCATTGAAGGCTAACAAAACACCTTCAAGACGTAAGTTCTTCAAAGCAGCAGCAGCAACAGGTGCAGCAGCAGCAACAGCTGTAGCAATGCCAAATGTAGCTTTTGGTGCTCCATTAACTTTAAAGATGCAAGCAGCTTGGCCTTCTGGCGCTAACATCTTTTTTGAAATGGCAGGAGATTACGCAAAAATGGTTAGCGACATGTCAGGAGGAGAACTAAAAATTGATCTTCAGCCTGTTGGCGCAATTGTAAAAACTTCAGAAATTGGACAAGCAGTAAGTTCAGGCGTAGTTGATATGGGTCACTGGGTGACTGCATATTGGTATGGAAAAAATGCTGCAGCTTCACTTTTTGGAACTGGTCCTTCATACGGAATGTCATCTCAAGAAGTTATGGGATGGATGGAGTATGGTGGAGGAAGAGCATTATACGAAGAAGCAGTTAAAAGTGTAGGATTTAACTATACTGGTTTCTTCCATATGCCTATGCCAGCTCAACCATTTGGTTGGTTTAAAAAGAATGTAACTAAAGTATCTGATGTTAAAGGTATGAAGTATAGAACAGTTGGTCTTGCGACTAACGTTTTAACTGCTATGGGAATGGTCGTAAGACAATTACCAGGTGGTGAAATCCAACCAGCTATGAAAACTGGTTTGATTGATGCTGCTGAGTTTAACAACCCAACATCAGACTCACAGTTTGGAATGCAAGATGTCTCTAAACACTATCACTTAGGAAGTTTCCACCAATCTCAGGAAATGTTCGAAATTCCTATGAACACTAAGAGACTGAATAGCCTTTCACCTGCTCATCAAGCTATCTTGAGAAATGCTGCTTATGCCGCAAACTCAGATAACTACTTCAAAGCACTAGTTAGATATTCACAAGATTTAGCTAAGCTGATGAATGAGCACAAAGTGAATGTATACCAAACATCTGATGCTATCCTAGCAGAACAGTTAAAAGGTTGGGATAAAATCATTGCTGAGTTCTCTGGAAAAGATGCTTTCTTTAAGAAAGTAGTAGACTCGCAAAAAGCATACGCTAAGAGAACTATGAAGTATCTGTTGATGAATCAACCGAACTACAAATTAGCTTATGAAAATGAGTTTGGTCCAATTGGAAAAGTTAAAATTTAATTAACTTTAAATTAATTTAGAAGAGGGGGTTGAAAAACCCCCTTTTTTTTTAATAGAATTAATATATTTTTATATGATGAAATTTTTCATTAAATTTGCTGACACTTTAAGTACCTCAATGGGTAAAGCTTTTTCTTGGTGTATTGTAATTTTAATGGGAGGAACGGTTTATGAAGTAGTGATGGCTTATGTTTTTAATGCACCTACTTTATGGAATTTTGATTTTAGTATGCAAATGTATGGTGCCATTCTTATGATGTCGGGTGCATATTGTCTTGCAACTGAATCTCATGTTAGAGGTGATGTTATTTATAGATTGTTTAGCCAAAGAACTCAGGCATGGATAGATTTAGTTCTTTATTTTTTATTTTTCTTCCCAGGTGTTATTGCTTTAGCTTTTTACGGATATGAGTATGCTGCCCTTGCATGGAAAATAAAAGAAACAAGCTGGAGTAGCCCAGCACAAATTCAAATTTATATGGTCAAATCAATGATTCCTGCTGCAGGTGTCTTATTAATCATTCAAGGTATTAGTGAGGTATTCAGATCAATTATTTGTATTCAAACAGGTCAATGGCCAGCGAGACTTGTTGTTGCTGAAGAAACTGAGCAAGTACTTATGAGAGCAGCGCAAGAAGAGGATAAAAAAAATGTTATTTAGTCTGACAAATCCAGAAATAGCAATTTTTATGATGGGTATATTTTTGTTTGCTGTTCTTCTTGGATTTCCGATTGCTTTCACGTTAATGGCAATGGGAATTGGTTTCGGCTATTACGCTTATTACGATGCTACCATGATGGAGCATATATTTGACAATAGAATATTTCAATTATTTGTTCAAAACACCTATACAGTGATGGACAACAATGTTCTTACTGCAGTGCCATTATTTTTATTTATGGGTTATCTTGTTGAAAGAGCTGGGATAGTTGCAAAATTATTCTTTGCTATAAGATTAGCAGCTCATAGACTTCCTGCATCGATGGCAGTTGCCGCTTTAATAACTTGTACACTATTTTCTACAGCAACAGGAATTATTGGTGCAGTTGTTACTTTAATGGGACTGCTTGCTTGGCCAGCAATGGTTAAAGCTGGATATGATAAAAAATTTGCATCAGGAATTATTTGTGCAGGTGGATGTTTAGGAATTTTAATTCCTCCAAGCATTATGTTAATTGTTTATTCAGTAATTGCACAATTATCACCACTAAGATTATTTGCGGCAGCAATATTTCCGGGTTTAATGTTAGCCGGTCTTTACATTGCTTATGCTGTTACTAGGGCTTGGTTAAATCCTTCTATTGCACCAAAACCACCAGCTGAAGATATCCCACCAAGAGCAGAAATTTTAAAAGAGGTATTGGTTTCTTTTGTTCCATTATTTGGATTAATAATGTTAGTACTTGGAACTATATTGGCTGGAATAGCAACACCAGCAGAGGCAGCCGCAGCAGGAGCCTTTGGAGCAATACTTTTATCTTGGTTTTATAAAACTCTTAAATGGCAAAATTTTAAAGAGTCTGTATTTTTGACTGCAAAGACTACAGCTATGATTATGTGGTTGTTCATTGGTTCTTGGACTTTTTCATCTGTATTTTCTTACTTAGGTGGTCACGAAGTATTTGAACATTTCTTTACTTCAATAAATATTTCAACTTGGCAATTTTTAGTAATTACCCAAATCATAATTTTTCTTTTAGGATGGCCATTAGAGTGGACAGAAATTTTAATCATATTTGTTCCAATATTTTTACCATTACTAGAAATATTTGGAGTTAATCCGTATTTCTTTGCAATGTTAATAGCGCTTAACTTACAAACATCTTTTTTAACCCCTCCAATGGCAATGTCTGCTTATTATTTAAAAGGAGTTCAAAAAAGTAATGTTGAATTAATGGAGATTTTTAGAGGGATAATGCCATTTCTTGGTATTGTAATTTTTGCAATGTTCTTAATGTATATGTTTCCAGGAATTGCATTATGGTTACCAGAAACATTATTTGCAGATTAGATAAAAATGACAGATATATTTTCGCTTAAGGTTGAAGAAATTGTTTCTAAAATAAAAGATGCTCAATTAACTTCAGTAGAAGTTTGTCAAAAATATATAGAAAGAATTAATAAATTTGAAAAAGATGTAAAAGCTTGGGCTCATTTTGATAAAAAACTTTTGCTTGAAAAAGCAGAGGAGGCAGATCAACACAGAAGATCTGGTAAACCAACAGGCCCATTACACGGTATTCCTATTGCTTTAAAAGATATTATTGGAACTGTTGATATGCCAACTGAGTGTGGAACTCCTATCAGAAAAGGTAAATCTTACTCTCAAAACGCTGAAATAGTTGACTTACTTCTTTCTGCAGGAGCAATAGTCATGGGTAAAACAGCAACTTCCGAACTTGCTTATCTTGGTCCTTCAAAAACTACAAACCCACATGATCATTCAAGAACGCCAGGTGGTTCTTCTAGTGGATCAGCAGCATCTGTTGGAGCCTTTATGGCTCCATTATCAATTGGCTCACAAACTGGTGGATCAGTTATAAGACCTGCATCTTATTGTGGTGTGGTTGGTTATAAACCATCATACGGATTAATTTCAAGAAATGGAGTTTTAAAAACATCTGAAAAACTAGATCACATGGGAGTTTTTGGAAGATCAGTAGAAGATGTTGCCTTACTAGCAAAAGTTTTAATTAAAAAAGATAGTCATGATAGAGCGACAATTTATTATTCAAGTCAAGATATGTTGAGCGAAACAAAAAAAGGACCTTTGTTTGAACCAAAATTTATCTTTTATAAAACAGATCACTGGAAGCTAATTGAAAAGAAGTCTAGAGATGCTTTTGAATATTTTATTAAATCATTTAAAAAAAATATAGAAGTTTTTGATACACCTTCTTATTTTAAAGATATTCATAAATATCATCAGATAATTCATGAAACTGATTTAGCAAATAACTTTGGACTTTATTACAAGAAATATAAAAAAAAATTATCTAAATATATGCAGGATGCAATTGCAAAAGGTAATAAACATTCAGCTAAAGAATATGCCGAGGCTATAGATTTCATGAAAAGAAGCTATGACTCTTATGAAGAAGTATTTGAAGATTATCATGGTGTTTTGACACCTTCTAGTCCAGGTGTGGCTCCCAAAGGTTTAAAAAGTACTGGCACAGCTGAATTTAATAAGGTTTGGTCATATCTTGGCACACCATGTATCTCATTACCATTGCTACAAGGTGAAAATAATATGCCTTTAGGAGTACAACTCGTTGGAGCTCGTTATGATGATCATAGATTTTTAGGTGTTGCTAATTGGCTAGAAAAGGAATGTAATAAATAAAATGCAAAAATTTACAACACTACTTGGCAGTTTACTTGCAGGCTCATTTCTCATTGGGTTAGCAACAACTTTGACAAGATCTACTATGATAGGTTTTTTTGATGTCTTGCCAGTTTATATATTAATGGCTATTGCAATATTTATGATGGTCTACGAAGCTTTCTTCGATAAAAAATAGTTTTTAATTAAAAAAATTGTCTAACAAAAAAAATAATTTTTTAGCATTTTCACTTTTGTTTATTCAGCCTATTTTCATGGCATCCAATCTGATAGTTGCACGAGCTGGAGTTGAGTATGTACCTCCAATCTCATTAGCATTTTGGAGATGGACTGTAGTTGTTCTGTTACTTTTGCCTTTTACTTATTCGCTATTAATAAGAAATTCAAAAATAATTAAAAAAGAATTTAAGAAACTTTTCTTTTTAGGTGCAATGGGATGTGGTGTTTGTGGAGCATTTCCTTTTTTAGCGGGAGAAACAACAACAGTTACAAATATGGGTATTATTTACACTTCTTCACCGATATTTATTATTATGATTTCTGCAATATTTTTTAATGAAAAAATTAATTTTGTAAAAATTATTGGCTTGGTTTCTTGTTTAATTGGCGTTTTTGCAATTGTTATTAAGGGTGATTTAAATCTTTTATTGAATTTAAATTTTACTATCGGTGATCTATGGATGCTGGCTGCTGCTATTGGCTGGGCTCTTTATTCTATCTACCTTTTTTATTGGAAATCTCAATTACCTATTTTTCAAAGATTTACATTAGTAGCATTTTTTGGAGCAGTTAGCTTGTTACCTTTTTACATAGTTGAAGAAATAGTTGTTCAAAGAACAATATTTAATTCTAACTTTTTTTTATGGGTTTTATTTGCTGCAATATCTCCAGGAATAATTGCCTTTACTCTTTATACGCAAGCTCAAAAAAGTTTAGGCGCATCCTTAACTGGTTTTACTCTTTATATTTTTACAATTTATGCAGCAATCTATGGATTTATATTTTTTGATGAAAAGCTTGAGTCCTTTCATTATTTAGGTACAGTTTTAGTATTCATCGGCATTTATTTAGCTAAAAAAAATTATGAAACTAAAACGTAGGAATTTTTATTTGGAATTTATAATTGGAATAATTGTTATTTACGTTTTGGTCTTAATTCTACTTTTTATTTTTCAAAGAAGTTTAATGTATCATCCTTTAGAAAATAATTATTCTGGAGACAGAATGGAAGTTGAAGTAGAAAAAGTTAAGATTATAACCTCAGATAACATAAATCTATTAGGTTGGTTTCATAAAAAAGATCTCAAAAATTTTAAAACAATTGTTTATTTTCACGGTAATGCCGGGACACTTGAAAATAGAATTCATAAATTAAACCACTTTAAAGATATGGATGTTAATTTTTTAATAATAGCTTGGAGAGGCTTCAGTGGTAACAAGGGAAAACCAAGTGAAAAAGGGCTTTATATAGATGCCAATAGCTCAATTTCATGGCTTAAAAAATTAGGCTTAACAGAAAAAGACATAATTCTTTATGGAGAGTCTCTTGGAACGGGTGTTGCAACTGAGATTGCACAAAGTAATAATTATGCTGGGTTGGTACTCGAGACACCTTTTACATCAATGGTAGAAGCTGCAAAAAATTTTTATCCCTATATTCCAGTGTCTATTTTATTAAAAGATAAGTATGACAATCAAAATAAAATTAAAACTATTAATACCCCAGTTTTAGTTATGCATGGTGAGGTTGATCAAATTGTTCCTTTTTGGATGGGTAAAAAAATTTATGAAATTGCCAATCAACCTAAGTATTCATATTTTACAAAATTTGACGATCATATGATGGAATATGATGAAAAGCTTGTATCTGTGCTAAAAACATTTATTAAAAGTTTAAATTAAGCCACATTCCAAACAAACATAACACAAATTCTTTAATTAAATATAATGTGTGAAAAAAACACTTTTAGTATTTATTATTTTTTTATCTTTTAAAAATCTTGGTCTAACCCAAGAAAATAAATCATTAGTTGATAATTTATTTCATATAGATCAGATGAATTCACATAATAAAAATTTTGCTTTATATTTTAAAACTAGAGAGAAGGCTATATTGGCTAGAGGAGAAAACAGTAATTATATAAATGACTATCCCAAAGATCTTTATATATATGATTATAAAACAAAAACTTCGTTTCCACTAATTTCTTATGAGTGGTTTCCTTCTAGAGCAAAATATTTTCTTGAAGAATATGATTTTCCAGTTTTTCCTGATGATTTTGCTTATTATCTTTTAAAGGATAACAAGACATTAGTTATGATTAGTGCTGTTAAAAGCTTAAATGCTAATTTTAAATTTGATATAAGAGAAAAAAAATTAGAACTTTATCCAAAAAATGGAAAATTTGATTTTATTATTTCATCGATAGCTAAGAATTGTGGACATGATAATTTCAAAGAGAATTATAAGTGCACCTTCTATAAGCCTTTAATATCAAGCACTTTAATCAATTAATTTGAGTAAAAGCTTCAGCAAATTTTTCTGCTTCAAAAATTTGCAGATCATCTTCTTTCTCTCCTAAGCCAAGAGCAATAATTGGAAGCTTATATTTTTTAGCAACAGCTAGAAGAATTCCCCCTTTAGCAGTACCATCAAGTTTTGTCATAATAAGACCAGTGATTGGAATAATTTTATTAAATTCTTCAACTTGATTAATTACATTTTGACCTGAGGTAGCATCTAAAACTAAAATTACGTCGTGAGGAGCTTCAGGATCTATTTTTTTTGTTACATTTGCTATTTTTTTATATTCTTCCATTAAATTTTTTTTATTTTGTAATCTTCCCGCAGTATCAATTAAGACTTGATTAAAATTATTAGCAATTGCTTCTTCAATAGCTTTATAGGCAACAGATGCAGGGTCTGCACCTTGGGAAGATTTTGTTATCTCAACTTCTACTTTATTTGCCCAATTTTCTAATTGTTCAATTGCTGCAGCCCTAAAGGTATCAGATGCTGCCAGCATGACTTTATTTCCATTTGCTTTTAATATTTTACTAATTTTTCCAATAGTTGTTGTTTTTCCAACTCCATTAACACCCGAAACTAATGTGGCATTAATTTTTTCTTTCTTTTGAAAAAAGGAGGTATTTTCAAGAGGCTTCATTAAAGAAACAATATACTCTTTAAGAATAACAGTTATTTCATCAGTAATATCTTTACTTGGATCAATTTTACTATCTGAAATTATTTCCTTAATTTCAGATGCAGCTACAATTCCAACATCAGATTGAATTAAATATTCTTCAATTCTATCCAAAGTTTTGTCGTCTATTTCTTTTTTTATAACTATATCTCTTAAGCCAGACGTAAAAGCAGACGCACTTTTTTTAAAACCAGATTTAAATTTATCAAAAATTCCCATTAAATATTAATCTCAATATTTTTAATATCTGAGACAGGCCCTTTCATATGAACACTATTATTTGCATCAATTGATATTGATAATTTACCTAATGCAAATTCAATATCAGTTTTTTTATCAGTTAATCCATTAATGTTTGCGGCTACAGCTGTAGCACATGCCGCTGTTCCACATGCCTTTGTTAGTCCAGCTCCTCTTTCCCAAACTTTAACTTTAATTAATTTTCTACTAATAACCTTTGCAAGAGTGACATTACATTTTTCTGGAAAATAATTATGATTTTCTATTTCAGGTCCAATTTTTTTTAGGTCATAGTCCTCAATATTATCTACAAAAAAGACAACATGAGGATTTCCAACATTAATAGAAGTACCACCTATATGTTCAGCATTATTTTTGTTAACAATTTTAATGTTTAAGTTTTTTGTATCTAAATTTTTGATTAATGGAATTTCATCCCAATTAGTTTTTGGGATTCCAATTTCAGTTTCCACTAAATTATTATCTAAAATTTTTGATTTTAACTCCCCAGAAGAAGTCCAAAGTATAATTTCTTTATCATTATTTTCTTTTGATAAAAGATCAGCTACACATCTAGTACCATTTCCACAAGCACCAGAAACACTTCCGTCTGAATTATAGAATGCCAATTCAGCATCTTTCTTATCACTTTTTTGGATAAAAATTAGCTGATCACATCCAATAAAATTACGATCACAAATTTTAATAATTTGATCTTTTGTGAGATTATAATTTTGATTTCTTTGATCAATAATTACAAAATCATTGCCTAAACCATCCATTTTAAAAGCTTTAATATCCATACATAGATATTTAACTTATTTATTGACTTTTTGAACCTCTATTATAGGTTGTTGCCGTTTCCGCAAAAACATTAACTTTGCGGTGTCTTTGGAAACAAAGAGATCGACACTAGTCAGCGAGGCTTCGCCCACTAGTGCGATTACTGCTGTGCGTAATAATTATGTTTGAAAACTTAACAAGTAAATTCGAAGAAATTTTTTCTTCTTTAAAAAAGGCTCCTTCACTTGATGAAGCTCAAGTAGATGAGGGACTAAGAGGTATCAGACAGGCCCTGTTAGAGGCTGACGTTACTTTAGAAGTAGCTAAAGATTTCATTGAAAATGTAAAACCAAAAGTTCTAGGTCAAGAAATCATCAGATCAACTTCTCCTGGGGATATGGTTGTAAAAATTGTTTATGATGAGCTGGTTAATCTATTAGGAGGATCAAATAATGAGATAAATCTTAATGCTGTGCCACCAGTTCCTATGATGCTTGTTGGATTACAAGGGTCAGGAAAAACAACTACAACTGCAAAATTAGCAAAATATTTAGAGACCAATAAAAAGAAAAAAGTAATGATGGTCAGTCTTGATATTTATAGACCAGCTGCTCAAGAACAACTTAGATCGCTTGGAGAGCAAAATAATATTTTAACATTACCTATTATTGAGGGTCAGCAACCAACAGATATCTGTCAAAGAGCAATTAGTGCGGCCAATTTAAATGGAGCTGAAATTATTTTATTTGATACTGCTGGTAGAACTCAAATTGATTTACAAATGATGAGTGAAATTAAGCAAATTGAAAATGTAATAAACCCTACAGAAACATTTTTAGTTGCAGACTCATTAACAGGACAAGTAGCAGCATCTGTAGCAAAAGAATTTAAAAATACAGTTAATCTTTCTGGAATAATTTTAACTAGAGCAGATGGGGATGCCAGAGGTGGTGCTGCTGTTAGTATGAAATATGTTTCCGATGTTCCAATTAAATTTTTAGGTATTGGAGAAAAAGTTGATAATCTTGAGGTATTTCACCCTGACAGAATAGCTAACAGAATTCTTGGAATGGGAGATATTGTATCTCTTGTAGAAAAAGCTGCACAAGATTTAGGTGAAGAGAATATTAAAAAAGCAGAGGAAAATTTAAAAAAAGGTCAATTTTCCATGCAAGATTATTTAACTCAGTTGAGACAAATGAAAAAAATGGGTGGTATCGAGGGAATAATGTCTTTTATGCCAGGAGTTTCAAAAATGAAATCTCAAATGGACTCAGCTGGAATTGATGAGAGTATTATTACTAAAAATGAAGCGATTATTTTGTCGATGACTAAAAGAGAAAGAGAGAACCCAAAACTTATTGATGGTTCTAGAAAAAAAAGAATTGCTAATGGCTCTGGCACAGATCCGGCCACTATCAATAAATTGCTTAAGCAATTTAAAATGATGTCTGAAATGATGAAGAAGATGTCAAAAGGAAATCTGAAAGGTATGTCTGATAAAGGAATACCGCCAGAGCTATTTAATCAATTAAAATAATAAAAAGGAGAACGAATGTTAAAACTAAGATTATCAAGAGGTGGAACAAAGAAACGACCTGTTTACAAAGTTGTTGTAGCAGATAGCCGTTTTGCCAGAGATGGGAGATTTATTGAAAAAGTAGGATTTTTTAATCCTCTTTTACCTAAAGATAAAAAAGAGAGAGTTGGTCTTGAAGCTGAAAGAATTAAGTATTGGTTAGGTCAAGGTGCTCAGCCAACAACTAGAGTTGCAAGAATTTTGGGTGAAAATGAATTAATGCCAATGCCTGCAAATGGCAATAACCCTAAAAAAGCAGTTCCAAAAAAAGAGAGAAAAAAAGAAGGTGAAGAAGCTCCGGCAGCTGCACCGAAAGCAGCGGCTCCAGCAGCAGAAGCGGCACCAGCAGCAGAAGCTCCTAAAGAAGAAGCTCCAGCAGCAGAAGCGGCACCAGCAGCAGAAGCTCCTAAAGAAGAAGCTCCAGCAGCAGAAGCTCCTAAAGAGGAAGCTCCAGCAGCAGAAGCTCCTAAAGAGGAACAAAAATAATTTAAAGATTATTTATGTGGCAAGCTCAAGTGTTTACACTTTATCCAGAAGTTTTTCCTGGGCCTTTATCTAAAGGCCTATATGGGAAAGCTTTATCTAAAAAATTGTGGAACTTAAATATTGTTAACATTAGAGATGCAGCTGAAGATAAACACAAAACAGTTGATGACACTCCTTATGGTGGAGGTTCAGGAATGCTTTTAAAAGCGGATGTTCTAGCAAAATCTTTAGATCAAAATAAAATTGAAGGTGAAAAAGTAATTTATTTATCACCTAAAGGTAAAAAATTTGATCAAAATTATGCTCAAGAATTATCTAATGAGAAGTCAGTATCTTTTATTTGCGGTCATTTCGAAGGTGTTGATGAAAGAGTATTATCTACTCGAAACATAGAGGAGATAAGCATTGGAGACTATATTTTATCGGGGGGAGAGACCGCTGCATTTGTTGTGATTGATAGTATATTAAGACTTTTGCCTGGAGTTTTAGGTAATGAAAATTCAAGGTTAGATGAAAGTTTTGAAAATGGGTTATTAGAGTATCCACAGTACACAAAACCTCAAATTTGGGAGAAAAAAGCTGTTCCTGAGGTACTATTATCTGGTGATCACAGTAAAATTAAAGACTGGCGTTTATCTCAATCTGAGGCTATAACACGCGTCCGAAGACCAGATTTATGGCAAAAATATAAGAAGAATTAACTTGATAAATATTAATATGAAAACAATTGAAGAAATAAACCAACATAACGTTAAAAAAATACTATCAGAGAAAAAAATTCCAGATTTCTATCCTGGAGATGTTGTTAAAGTTGGTGTTAGAATTACTGAAGGCAAAAAAGAGAGAATTCAATATTTTGAAGGTGTGTGTATTGCTAAAAAAAGTAGAGATTTAAATTCATCTTTTACAGTTAGAAAAATTTCTTTTGGTGAAGGTGTTGAAAGAACTTTTCCATTATATGGAACACTAATCGATTCAATTAAAGTTATAAGATCAGGAAAAGTAAGAAGAGCTAAATTATATTATCTAAGAGACAGAACTGGTAAATCAGCAAGAATTGCAGAGAAGATTAGAAAAAAAATTGGAATTGATGTTGATGTAAAACCTGAGACTGTTACTGAAGAAAATGTAGCCCCAGCAGCAGAAGCTCCTAAAGAAGAAGCTCAAGCGGTAGAGGCAGCACCAGAAGCTCAAGCTACTAAAGAAGAAGCTCCGGCGACTGAAGCAGCTAAAGATGAACAGAAATCAGAAAGCCCTTCAGAAAAAAAATAATTTTTTTTTCAATGTCCACTACTCTTTACGATAAAATTTGGAATGATCACCTAGTTGATCAACAAGATGATGGAACAGCATTGCTGTTTGTTGATAGACATTTAGTTCATGAAGTAACAAGCCCACAAGCCTTTGAAGGTTTAAGGAATTCTAATAGAAAAGTTAGACATCCCAATTTAACTTTAGCTGTAGCTGATCATAACGTACCAACAACAGATAGAACCAAGGGAATAGCTGATGCGGAATCAAAAATACAAGTAGATACTCTTGAAGCTAACTGCAAAGAATTTGGAGTACAACTTTTTGGAATGGACGACAAAAGACAAGGGATCGTTCACATAATTGGACCTGAGCAAGGGTTTACTCAGCCTGGAACAGTAATTGTATGTGGTGATAGTCATACAGCAACTCATGGCGCATTTGGCGCATTAGCATTTGGTATTGGAACATCTGAAGTTGAACATGTTTTAGCAACACAAACATTGGTTCAACAAAAAGCAAAAAATTTTAGAATAAATGTTAATGGGCA
The DNA here is from genome assembly GCA_028097785.1 of Candidatus Pelagibacter sp. The sequence goes on from JAOHFB010000004.1 coordinate 29,678, forward strand.
ACTTCCTTTAGGAGTAACATCTAAAGATGTTATACTTCAAATTATTGGAAAAATTGGAACAGCTGGAGGAACAGGTTCAGTAATAGAATATGCGGGTGATCTAATCAGATCTTTAAGTGTTGAGCAGAGAATGACTATTTGTAATATGACAATTGAAGGTGGGGCAAGAGCAGGATTAATAGCACCAGATGAAAAAATATTTAATTACTTAAAAGGAAAACCGATGTCTCCAAAAGGAGATAATTGGGAAAAAGCTTTAAACTATTGGAATACTCTTAAAACCGATGCAGATGCAAATTTTGATCAAGAGTTGAATTTAAATGCAGATGAAATTTTACCAATGATTACTTGGGGTACTTCTCCACAAGATGTGATTACTATAGATGGCAAAGTACCTAATCCTCAAAGTGAAAGTGATGAGGATAAAAAGAACTCTATTGAAAGAGCATTAAAATATATGGGTTTAAAACCAGATATGGCAGCTAAAGACATCAAAATAGACAAGGTATTTATTGGAAGCTGTACAAATGGTAGAATAGAAGACTTAAGAGAAGCGGCTAAAATTTTAAAAGATAAAAAAATATCATCACATGTAAATGCAATGGTTGTTCCAGGCTCTGGTTTAGTAAAAGAGCAAGCTGAACAAGAAGGTTTGGATAAAATATTTGTAAGTTCTGGCTTCGAATGGAGAGAGCCAGGTTGTTCTATGTGTTTAGCAATGAACGCTGATAAATTAAAACCTGAAGAAAGATGTGCTTCTACTTCAAACAGAAATTTTGAAGGACGACAAGGAAGAGGTGGTAGAACTCATTTAGTTAGTCCTGGTATGGCAGCTGCAGCCGCAATATCTGGAAATTTAGATGATGTGAGGAAGTATCAAAATTAATGCAAAAATTTAATACATTAAAAAGTGTGCCTGCATATTTGCCTATAGTAAATATTGATACAGACATGATTATTCCTAAACAGTTTTTAAAGACTATTAAAAGAACCGGACTTGGAAAAAATTTATTCTTTGAAATGAGATATGATGATCAAGGTAAAGAAATTAGTGACTTTGTTTTAAATCAAAATCCTTACAATGGTTCAAAGATTCTAATTGCTGGTAAAAATTTTGGATGTGGCTCTTCAAGAGAGCATGCACCTTGGGCACTATTAGATTTTGGGATAACTTGTGTAATTAGTTCTAGTTATGCTGACATATTTTATAGCAATTGTTTTAAAAATGGAATTTTACCCATAATTTTAGAAGAAGAAAAAATTAAAGAATTATCAGAATATGCAAATAGAAAAGAAGAAATTTCAGTTGATTTAAATGATGAAAAAATTGTTTACGGAAATAATGAAATCAAGTTTGATGTAGATCCATTTAAGAAAAAGTGTTTACTTGAGGGGCTAGACGATATTGCTCTATCTTTAAAAAAGTCAGATAAAATTGAAAATTTTGAAACAAATTTAAAAAATAAAAAACCATGGATTTTTAGTGATTAAAGTTAAAAAAAGAAAAATACTTTTATTACCAGGCGATGGTATTGGCCCTGAAGTTATTGGAGAAGTAAAAAAGATTATTAATTGGTTTAATGATAACAAATCTTTAGATTTTGAAATAGATGAAGATCTAGCTGGTGGTTGTTCGTATGACAAACATGGAACACCTATAACTGACGAAGTATTTTACAAAGCTTTAGAAAGTGAAGTGGTTATGCTTGGTGCAGTTGGAGGTCCTAAATGGGATAATTTAGAATTTTCAAAAAAACCTGAAAGAGCTTTATTAAAACTTAGAAAAGAATTGAAATTATTTGCTAATTTAAGACCTGCTATATGTTTTGAGCAGTTAGTTGATGCATCAACACTAAAACCGGAAATCGTATCAGGCTTGGACATAATGATAGTGAGAGAATTGACAGGTGGAATATATTTTGGTGAGCCAAGAGGCATTAAACCAATTGATAATGGTGAAAGAAAAGGAATTAACACTCATACATATACAACTAGTGAAATTACTAGAGTGGCAAGAGTTGCTTTTGATTTGGCTAAAAAAAGATCAAACAAAGTTACCTCTTGTGAAAAATCAAATGTTATGGAAGCAGGACAGCTTTGGAAAGAAGAAGTACAAGAGCTTCATGATAAAGAATATAAAGATGTAGAGTTAAGTCATATGCTTGCTGATAATTGTGCAATGCAGCTTTTGAGAAACCCAAAACAATTTGATGTGATAGTAACCGACAATTTATTTGGTGATATGCTGTCTGATCAAGCTTCAATGTTAACAGGATCTTTAGGACTTTTACCCTCAGCATCATTAGGTGCTAAAAATAAAGATGGTGAAATGAGAGCTATGTATGAACCTATTCATGGATCAGCACCTGATATTGCTGGAAAAGGAATAGCTAATCCAATTGCATCAATATTAAGCTTTGCGATGGCTCTTAGATATTCATTAGATCTTGATAATGAAGCTGATGCTTTAGAAAAAGCAGTTCAAGACGTACTAAATGATGGTCTAAGAACAAAAGATATTCTATCAGAAGGTATGAAAGAGACATCAACTTCTGAAATGGGTGATGCGATAATTTCAAAATTGCAATAATTCTAGAATTATTCTAAACTTTACTAATGCCAACTTATACTGCACCTGTCGAAGACATGTTGTTTCTCTTTGAAAAATTAAGAGATAACAAAAATTATAATGAACTGGAAAAATATAACGAAGTCAGCTCAGATCTTGTTAAGGACATTTTAGAAGAAGCAGCAAAAATTAATCAAAATTTAATCTTACCTCTTGCAAAAATAGGAGATGAGAGTCCTGCTGTTTTAGAAAATGGTGTAGTTAGAACACCCCCAGGATATAAAGAAGCTTACCAAAAGTATATAGAGGATGGTTGGACATCACTATCGTGTGATCCAAAATATGGTGGCCAAGGTATGCCAAAAACAGTTAGTGCGTTCTTTGATGAAATGCTTTCGTCAGCTAGCTTATCTTTCAAATTATATAGCGAATTAAGTATTGGTGCTTACAATTGTATTAATCATCATGCGCCAGAAGAAATTAAAGAAAAGTACTTACCAAAAATAGTTGAAGGAAAATGGAGTGGTACTATGTGTTTAACAGAACCAGTTTGTGGAACTGACTTAGGTCTATTAAAAACAAAAGCTTCACAACAAGCTGATGGTACATATAAAATTAGTGGTCAAAAAATATTCATCACATCAGGTGATCATGACTTAACTGAAAATATAATTCATTTAGTTTTAGCTAGATCAACCGACTCTCCCGCGGGAACAAAAGGTATAAGTTTATTTTTAGTTCCAAAATTTATTGTAAATGAAGATGGGACAGTAGGGCAAAGAAATGGAATATCAACAGGATCAATCGAAAGTAAAATGGGTATTAAAGGTTCTGCCACATGTGTTTTAAATTTTGATGATGCAACAGGTTATATAATTGGATCAAAAGACAAAGGTTTGAATGCAATGTTTACTATGATGAATTTGGAAAGAATTGTTGTTGGTATTCAAGGTTTAGGTATTTCGGAAATTGCATACCAAAACTCACTGGCTTACGCTAAAGAGAGAAAACAAGGAAAAACGAACAATACAAAATCAACGAATGGTGCAGATTTTATAATTGAACATGCTGATATACGAAAATCACTATTAAATATGAAATCTATTATCGAGGGAGAAAGAGCTCTTTGTTTTTGGCTTTCTCAACAAACAGAAGTTAGTCTTTATCATCCAGATGATAAAATTAAACAGGAAGCTTCTGATTATGTTTCACTGATGACCCCTGTTGTAAAATCATTATTTACTGATTTAGCAATGGAGATAACTAATGATGCCATGCAAATTCATGGAGGATATGGATATACAAAAGATCAGGGAATTGAACAATTATACAGAGATAATAGAATTACCCCAATTTATGAAGGAACAAATTCAGTTCAAGCAGCTGATTTAGTTTTTAGAAAACTTTCAAACAAAAATGGAAACATCATTCAAAAATTTTTAGATATGGTTAAAGATGAGTGTGACAGCAAAAATGAAAAGGTGAAGTCATACACCAAGGAATTAGATTATTACTTGGATATTTTGCATAAATTTACAGGTTGGATTGAGGATAAAACTAAAATTGAAAAAGATGATGTTAGTGCAGCTGCAAATGATTATTTAAAAACGCTTGGCTATGTATCAATAGCATATTCTTGGATTAAGGTATTAGAAGTAAGTTTTACTGATTATGAAACTAATAAAGAATTTTATGAAGATAAAATTAAAACAGCAAAATTTTATTTTGATAAAGTTTTACCAAGAGCTGAATTTCATTATAAATCTGCAATATCTGGAAGTTCAAATATAATGAATTTTAGATTTAATTAATCATGAGTAGTTACGATACAAATTTAGATAAGAATAAAGCTAATCATATTCCTCTTACTCCATTAACATTTTTGGAAAGAGCCAAAGATGTTTATCCTAATTATGAGGCAATAGTTTATGAAGATAGAAAATATACATGGACAGAAGTTTATAAAAGAGCTGTAAAATTTGCGAGTGCATTATCTAAAATTGGAATTAGCAAAGGAGATACAGTTTCATTTTTAGCATTTAATACTCCTGAAATTTTTGAAGCACACTATTCAGTTCCAATGACTGGTGGCGTACTAAACACAATCAACGTCAGATTAGATGCAAACACCATTGCTTATATTTTAGAGCATAGTGAAGCCAAAGTTTTAGTTGTAGACAGACAGCTTCATGTGGAGGTTAAGAAAGCTTTAAATATGTTAAATAAAAAAATTACTATCATCGATATAAACGACAAACATGCAGATCAATCAAAGTTGGAAAAAATTGGTGATTTAGAATACGAAAATTTTTTAAGTACAGGTGATGAGAATTATGATTGGAAGATGCCAGATGATGAATGGCAAGCAATATCGTTAAGCTATACCTCGGGAACAACTGGTAATCCAAAAGGAGTTGTTTATCATCATCGAGGCGCATATTTGATGTCTACTGGAAGTTCTGTTGCGTGGAATATGCCAAATAGGTTAAATTTTTTAACAATTGTTCCAATGTTTCATTGTAATGGCTGGTGCTATCCTTGGACTATCCCAATGTTAAATGGAAGAACTGTTTGTTTAAGAAATATAGATGTTAAAAAAATTTTTGAACTAATCGAAAAATATAATGTAACTCATTTTGGTGGTGCACCAATTATATTAAATATGATTACAGGAGCCCCAGACGTTGATCGAAAAAAACTTAAAAATAAAGTTTATGTATTAACAGCAGGAGCCCCACCACCTAGTATAATTTTTAAGAAAATGAAAGATCTTGGCTTTGAAGTAATGCATGTTTATGGATTAACAGAAACTTATGGCCATGTGACTCAATGTGCTTGGAATGATGAATGGAATAGTTTTGATGAGGATAGACAAAATGAAATTAAAGCTCGACAAGGTGTTAGGTATCCAAATACTGAAGGGGTTACAGTAATGGATCCAGAAACGATGAAAGAAGTTCCGCAAGATGGTAAAACTATTGGTGAAATTATGATCAGAGGTAATGTTGTAATGAAAGGATATTTTAAAGATAAAGCTGCAACTGATAAAGCAATGGCTGGTGGATGGTTTCACACTGGTGATTTAGCAGTGATGCACCCAGATGGATATGTTAAGATACAAGATAGATCTAAAGATATAATTATTTCTGGAGGAGAAAATATTTCATCTATTGAAATTGAAAATACACTTGCAAAACATCCATCAGTATCTATTGCAGCTGTTGTTGCTAAACCTGATGAAAAGTGGGGAGAAGTTCCATGTGCGTTTATAGAAATGGTTCAAGATAAACCAGTTACAGAAAATGAATTAATAGACTTTTGTAAAGAAACCTTGGCAGGTTTTAAAGTACCTAAAAAAATTATTTTCTGTGAATTACCAAAGACATCAACAGGAAAAATTCAGAAATTTGAATTAAGAAAACAGTTTTAGGAAATTAATTGATATTTGATTTAGAAAATAAAAGTGTTCATGCATCAAATGCTGGACAAGAATTAGATCATAAAAAAGAAACTATAATTTTTCTTCATGGCAGTGGTCTTTCACATATAGTTTGGTCTTTAGTTGAGCAATTTTTTTCCAATAAAAATTTTAATGTTTTATCAATTGATCTACCGGGTCATGGTAATTCAGAAGGTCCAAGTCTTCATACTATTGAAGAGATTGCTGATTGGTTAGAAAAAGTATTTATCAAATTAAAACTGGAAAAGATTATTTTGGTTGGTCACTCCCAAGGATGTTTAGAAATGCTTGAGTATTCTAGCAAATACAAAAGTAGGTTAAAAAAGTTAGTTTTTATCGCTGGATCTCATAAAATGCCTGTTAATCAAGACTTAATAGACTTAGCCCAAAATGGAGACTCAGATGCAGTTAAACTAATGATGAAGTGGGGGTATGAGGGGTCGAAAAAATTTATAGGTGGCAATCCTATTAAAAGAATAATCCAATCTCCAAGAGATATCAGTAAAATATTAGGAATTGATCTTGTAGCTTGTAATAATTATTTGAACGGTGCAAATGCTGTAAAGACAATTGATTGTCCTTCAATGTTTATTCTTGGCGTTCTAGACAAAATGGTCAACATTGAAGTAGGAAAAAAGTTCGCAAATATGGTTGATAACCCAACAATCCATATAATTGAAGGATGTGGACACATGATTATGATTGAAAAAGCTTTTGAAATGCGTGAAAAAGTCTTTGAATTTTTACAAAAATGAAAAACTACTCTATAGCAAAATCTAGAAGACTTAGAAGCACACCTTATACTTCTAGAATAGAAAATCAGGGTGTCACTGCTTATACCGTTTATAATCATATGCTCTTGCCTGCTGCATTTGGATCTATCGCAGACTCTTATGAGCATCTAAAAAAAGACGTTCAAGTTTGGGATGTTGCAGCTGAACGACAAGTCGAAATTCAAGGAAAAGACTCTGCAAAACTTGTTCAATTAATGACTTGTAGAGATTTATCAAAATCAAAAATTGGTAGATGTTATTATTGCCCAATCATTGATGATGAAGGAAATTTAGTAAATGACCCTGTAGTTTTAAAGTTAGCAGAGGATAAATGGTGGATATCAATTGCCGATTCAGATGTTATTTTTTTCGCAAAGGGCTTAGCTTCAGGATACAACTTTGATGTTAAAATTGTTGAACCAATTGTTGATATAATAGCTGTTCAAGGACCAAAATCTTTTGATCTAATGGAAAAAGTATTTGGAAAAATAATTAAAGAATTAAAATTTTTTGGCTTTAGTTATTTTAATTTTGAAGGTTCACAACATTTAATCGCAAGATCAGGGTGGTCTAAACAAGGGGGGTACGAAGTATATGTTCAAGACACACAATCAGGACAGAAATTGTATGACCACTTATTTGAAGTAGGAAAAGAATTCAATGTAAAACCAGGTTGTCCAAATTTAATTGAAAGAATTGAAAGCGGGTTGCTTTCGTACGGAAATGATTTTGATAATAATGATAACCCCTTGGAATGTGGTTTTGATCAATATGTTTCGTTAGAGAGTGAGATTAATTTTTTAGGAAAAGAAAAGCTTAAAAAAATTAAGTTAGATGGAATTAAAAAAAAACTAATGGGTGTTAAATTTGATGCTAAAGAAATTAGTTTATCAGGATCATTAGATCTGAAAGATGATAATGACAATATCATTGGGGAATTGAGATCCGCATGTTATTCCCCACATTTTGGAAAAGTTATTGGAATAGCTATGATGAAAAAACCACATTGGGAAGTATCTCAACGAGTTAAAGCAGAGATAAACAGCAATATTTGCACTGGAATTGTTTGCGATTTGCCTTTCATTTAGTATAAACTTCAACAAAATCATGAATATAGCAATCGTTGGAGCCACGGGTAATGTCGGCAGAAAAATCTTAGAAGTTCTCGAAAGGAAAGAGCTAGCTATAGATAATTTATATTTATTAGCATCATCTAGAAGTGCTGGATCTAAAATTAATTTTAATGGAAAAGAACATGAGGTAATTGATCTTGAAACTTTTGACTTTTCCAAAGTAAAAATTACCTTTTTTGCAGCTGGAGGAAAAATTTCAGAAAAATTTGCTGAAATTGCTGCAAAACATTCTTTAGTAATTGATAATTCAAGTTTTTATAGAATGGATCCTGATGTTCCTTTAATAGTGCCTCAGGTAAATTCAGATCATCTACATAACATAAAAAAAAATATTATAGCAAATCCAAATTGTTCGACTGCTCAACTTGTTATAGCTTTAAAGCCATTGCATGATTTATTTAAAATTAAAAGAATAGTTGTTTCAACTTATCAATCGGTATCAGGAGGAGGGAAAGCTCCTATGGATGAATTGATAGAACAAACAAAGCAGGTGCTGCAAAGTAATAAAGTTGAGTCTAAAAACTTTACAAAACAAATTGCATTCAATGCAATTCCCCACATAGATGTATTTGCAGATGATGGTTATACCAAAGAAGAACTTAAAATGACAAATGAAACAAAAAAGATTTTAGATAATAAAATAGATCTAACAGCTACATGTGTAAGATTACCTGTATTAGTTTCACACTCAGAGTCGGTTAACATAGAATTCGATAAACCTTTTACATTAGAAAAGATTAGAGAAGCTTTAGATAATTTTGAAGGTTGTAAAGTAATTGATGAACGAGCTGATGGTGGTTATTCAACTCCTTTGGAGGCTGAAGGTAAAGATGAAACTTTTATTTCTAGAATCAGAGAAGATAAAACTGTAACCAATGGTTTGAATATGTGGATTGTGTCAGATAATCTTTTGCGAGGTGCAGCTTTAAATGCAGTTGAGATTGCTGAAACATTAATTAAGAATGATTTTTATGGAAAATAAAAGACCATTATCCCCACATATACAAATTTATAGATGGCATATTTCATCATTGGTATCTATCTCACATCGAATAACAGGAATAATTAATATTGTTGCAATAACATTGATTTGTTTTTGGGTATCTCTATTAGTTTTAGGAGATGCTAACTACAATTTTATTAATCAATTTTTAAATTCTATTTTAGGAAAGTTTTTTATCATAGGTTTAGTGTGGTCTTTTAGTTTTCAAATGTTGAGTGAAATTAGACACTTAATAATGGACATGGGTTATGGCTTTGAATTACAAACAACTCGTATCACAGGTCTTATGGTTATTTTTGGGTCTTTTTTATTAACAATTTTGATTTATTTAATAGGTAAAAATTTTATTTAGTATGAATTTAGCTACAAAAAAATGGATATTTATAAAGATATCGTCAGTAATTTTATTACCTTTAATGTTCTGGTTTATCATTAATTTTGTAATGATTTATGACAATGACTATTTAGAGGTTGTAAATTTTTTTACAGAACCATTCTCTAAGTTTTTATTTAGCTTGTTTATTATTTTTGCTTATTTTTTTTCTTCACTAACTATAAGTGAGGTTTTTGAAGACTATATAAATAATGATAAAATCAAATATGTCGCAAACAGACTATTATTTATTTCTGCTATAATCATCCCATTATTAACAATTATTTTTTTATTTAATCTTAATTAATGAGTTCTTATAAAATTATTGATCACGAATATGATGTTGTTGTTCTTGGAGCAGGTGGTTCTGGTTTAAGAGCTGCGGTTGGCTTAAGTGAAGCAGGATTAAAAACAGCCTGCATTTCAAAAGTTTTTCCGACTAGAAGTCATACTTCTGCTGCACAGGGTGGTATTTCAGCAGCCCTTGGAAATATGGGTGAAGATGATTGGAGATGGCATATGTACGATACTGTTAAAGGTGCTGATTGGTTGGGTGATCAAGATAGTATCGAGTATTTATGCAAAGAAGCACCAAAGGCTGTTATTGAATTAGAAAAATATGGTGTACCGTTTAGTAGAACTGAAGAGGGAAAGATTTATCAAAGACCTTTTGGTGGAATGACTAAAAATTATGGTAATGGCATAGTTCAAAGAACTTGTGCAGCAGCAGATAGAACAGGTCATGCAATACTTCACACGCTTTATGGACAAGCTTTGAAACATAATACAGAATTTTTTATAGAATATTTTGCTTTAGATTTATTAATGAAAGATGGTGAGTGTAAAGGATTAATAGCATGGAATTTAAATGATGGAACAATCCATAGATTTCGAGCGCATACAGTAATAATTGCAACAGGTGGCTATGGAAAAGTGTATTATTCAGCAACATCAGCTCACACTTGCACCGGGGATGGAAATGCAATGGTGCTTAGAGCCGGACTACCTTTGCAAGATATGGAATTTGTACAATTTCATCCAACAGGAATATACGGTCATGGCACTTTAATTACAGAGGGCGCTAGAGGAGAAGGGGGTTATCTTACAAATTCAAAAGGTGAGAGATTTATGGAAAGATATGCGCCTAATGCAAAAGATCTAGCCTCAAGAGATGTGGTGAGTAGATCAATGTCAATTGAGATTAATGAAGGAAGAGGAGTTGGCAAGGAACAAGATCATGTTCATCTAAATTTAAGTCATTTAGATAAAGAAATTATCGAGAGTAGATTGCCAGGAATTACAGATGCTGCAAGATTGTTTGCAAATGTTGATGTTACTAAAGAACCAATTCCAGTTGTGCCCACTGTTCATTATAATATGGGAGGAATTCCAACCAATTATAAAGGAGAAGTTTTGACAGTGAATGGTTCTGAAAAAACTGTCCCTGGGTTAATGGCAATTGGAGAGGCAGCTTGTGTTTCAGTTCATGGTGCTAATAGACTAGGATCAAATTCTTTAATTGATCTCGTTGTTTTTGGAAGAGCGGCAGCAAAAAGAGCTTCTGAGCTGGTTAAACCAGGAACACCTCATGAGGAAATTGGAGAGTCTGAAACTCAAAAATGTTTGGATAGGTTTGATAAACTTAGAAATGCAAATGGTGAAAACAGTACAGCAGATCTAAGACTTTCTATGCAAAAAACTATGCAATCTAAATGTGCAGTTTTTAGAACGGAAAAAACACTTAAAGAAGGAGTTGATGAAATCAGAAAAACATATGATGGAATGGATTCTATTTCTGTTAAAGATAGGTCTTTAGTATTTAATACTGATTTAGTGGAAACTTTAGAATTTGATAATCTTATTAGACAAGCCATAACAACAGTGGATTCTGCATATCATAGAAAAGAAAGCAGAGGAGCTCATGCAAGAGATGATTATCCAAAAAGAGATGATGAAAAATTCATGCAACATACACTAGCATGGTGTGATGGAAAGAATTCAAAAATAAGTTATAGAGAAGTACACAAATCTACTTTAACTAATGAAGTGCAATACTTTCCACCACAAGAAAGAGTGTATTAATGGTTCAAATCAATTTACCTAAGAATTCTGAGGTTACTCAAGGTAAATATTTTCAAGATAAAACTGGTTCAAAAAATATAAGAAAAGTTAATGTTTATAGATGGGATCCTTCTACAGAGGAGAATCCAAGGCTAGATACCTATGAAGTGGATATGGATAATTGTCCCTCAAAAGTTTTAGATATTCTAAATAAAATTAAGAATGAAATTGATCCAACATTAGCTTACCGACGATCTTGCGCACATGGAGTTTGTGGATCTTGTGCTATGAACATGGGAGGTAAAAATGGTCTTGCATGCACAACACCTCATGCAGAAATTGATGGAGATATTGATATCTATCCTTTGCCGCATTTAAAAGTTAAGAGAGATTTAATTGGTGATTTAGATGGACTTTATAAACAATATGAATCTATTGAACCTTGGTTAAAAAATACCTCAACAAAAGAAACAACTGAAATAACACAATCAAAAGAAGAAAGAGCTAAACTTGATGGCGCCTATGAATGTATTATGTGTGCATGCTGTTCCACATCATGTCCTAGTTATTGGTGGAATGGAGATAAATACTTGGGCCCTGCGGTTCTACTTCAAGCTTATAGATGGATCATTGATAGTAGAGACGAAGAAAGAGAAGCAAGATTAAAAAAAGTTGCAGATGAACTAAAACTTTACAGATGCCATACTATCCTAAATTGTACTAATGCTTGTCCAAAAGGCTTAAATCCGGCAAAAGCAATTGCTGAATTAAAAAAAATGATTGCTACAGCTAATGTTTAAATAGACTAACAAGCTTTTTTGATTTAAAAGACCATATTCATGAAATTAATAGAGCACTTTGTTGGGGGGAAAATTATCCCTGGTTCATCAGATAAAAAGGGTAAAGTTTATAATCCTGCAACTGGAGAACAAGAATCTGAAGTAAGACTTGCTTCTAAATCAGACTTAGATCAAGCAGTTGAAGTTGCAAAAAAAGCTTTTGAAACTTGGTCATTAAAACCTCCTCTTCAAAGAGCAAGAGTAATGTTTAAGTTTAAAGAATTAATCGAGAAAAATTCTGATGAACTTACTAAATTAATTGTTTCCGAGCATGGTAAAGTTTATGACGATGCACAGGGTTCATTAACAAGGGGACTAGAGGTAGTTGAATTTGCTTGTGGAATCCCTCATTTATTAAAAGGGGAATACTCAGAAAATGTAGGAACTAATGTTGATAGCTGGTCAATGAGACAACCATTGGGAGTTGTCGCTGGTATTACACCATTTAACTTTCCAGCAATGGTTCCAATGTGGATGTTCCCAATTGCTATAGCATGTGGAAATACATTTATACTTAAGCCTTCAGAAAAAGATCCTTCATGTGCAATTAAATTAGCAGAACTTCTAAAAGAAGCAGGACTTCCAGATGGTGTATTTAACGTGATTAATGGTGACAAGGAATCTGTTGATGCTATTTTAGAGAACAAAGATATAAAAGCAGTAAGTTTTGTAGGATCAACGCCTATTGCTAAATATATTTACGAAAATTCAGCTAAAAATGAAAAAAGAGTTCAAGCGTTAGGTGGAGCAAAAAATCATTTAGTAGTTATGCCTGACTGTGATTTAGATGGTGCGGTTAATGGTTTAATGGGTGCAGCATACGGTTCTGCTGGTGAAAGATGTATGGCTCAGTCTGTTGCGGTAGCTGTAGGAGATATAGGTGATGAGTTAGTTTCAAGATTATCAAAAAAAGCAGAAGCTTTAAAAGTCGGTCCTGGTATGGATAAAACATCTGAAATGGGGCCCTTAGTAACTAAAGAGCATCTAGAAAAAGTTAAAAGCTATGTGGATCTTGGTGTTGAAGAAGGAGCTAAACTAGTTGTAGATGGAAGAAACTTAAAACTTCAAGGTTATGAAAATGGATTCTATATAGGTGGTTGTTTATTTGACCATGTCACAAAAGATATGAGAGTTTATAAAGAAGAAATATTCGGTCCAGTTCTATCAGTCGTTAGAGTAAAAACTTTTGAAGATGCAGCTAAATTAATTAATGATCATGAGTACGGAAATGGCGTAAGCATTTATACTAGAGATGGAGATGCAGGTAGAACTTTTGCAAGTAAAATTCAAGTAGGTATGGTTGGTATCAATGTTCCAATCCCAGTTCCAATGGCGTTCCATAGTTTTGGAGGATGGAAAAGATCTTTATTTGGAGATAGTGCAATGCACGGTATGGAAGGAATTAAATTTTATACAAAATTAAAAACAGTAACATCAAGATGGCCATCAGGTATCCGTTCAAACGCGGAATTTGTAATGCCAACAATGAAATAAGGAAAAATAATGAGTAAAATATCTTTGATTGGCGCAGGTCAAATAGGTGGAACTTTAGCACATTTAATTGGAACAAAAGAATTGGTAAACGAAGTAGTTTTGTTTGATGTTGCAAGTGGAATTGCAAAAGGAAAAGCACTTGATATAGCGCAATCCTCATCAGTCGATGGTTTTAACGTAAAATTTTCAGGCACTGATGATTATAAAGACATTAAAGACTCAGATGTAATTATTATTACTGCTGGTGTTCCTAGAAAACCTGGTATGAGCAGAGATGATTTATTAGGGATTAACTTAAAAATTATTAAACAAGTAGCAGAAGGTATTAAGCAGAACGCTCCTAATGCATTTGTTATATGTATTACTAATCCATTAGATGTCATGGTTATGGCATTTCAAAAATTTTCAGGTTTACCAGCTAATAAAGTTGTTGGGATGGCTGGAATTTTAGATAGCTCAAGATTTAAATTATTTTTATCTTTAGAATTAAATGTTCCAGTAAAAGAAATAGATGCAATGGTAATGGGTGGACATGGAGATACTATGGTGCCTATGCCTAGATTTACCAAAGTTTCAGGAACACCTTTGCTTGATTTAGTAAAAGAGGGAAAAATTTCTCAAGAAAGATTAGAAGAAATCAATCAAAGAACTAGAGATGGTGGGGCAGAGATAGTTAAATACCTTGAAAAAGGTTCTGCATTTTATGCACCTGCAGCATCAGGAGTTCAGATGGCTGAAGCTTACTTAAAAAATGAAAAAAAATTACTACCATGTGCTGTTCAATTAAATGGAGAGTACGGTGTAGACAGTGTCTATGCAGGTGTTCCAGTTGTTATTGGAAAAGATGGAGTGGAAAAAATAGAGCAAATTGATTTAGATGATAAAGAGAAAAAAGAATTTATGCATTCTATTGATGCAGTTAAAGCTCTATGGGAAGCGGCATCTAAAATAGATCCTGATCTTTCTAAGTAATAATGAATATTCACGAACATCAAGCTAAACAGATTTTAAAGAAATATGGTGCAATTGTTCCAGAAGGTGTATTTGCTCTTTCTGTTGATGAATTAGTAGAGAAAGCTAAATCATTAAATACTAAAAAATATGTTTTAAAAGCCCAAATCCATGCTGGAGGAAGAGGTAAGGCGGGTGGAGTAAAAATTTTAGACACCATTGAAGAATTAGCCGATGCTGCGAATGAGTTGATGGGAAAAACTTTAGTTACTCATCAGACAGGTCCTGAGGGAAGAGAAGTAAAAAGATTATATGTTGAAGAGTCTTCGAACATAGATAAAGAGTTTTATTTATCTTGTTTAGTTGATAGAGCTAGTTCAAAAATAGCTTTCATATCCAGTGATCAAGGTGGAATGGATATCGAAGAAGTAGCAAGCAGTACACCTGAAAAAATTATCACAACTAAAGTTGATATAAATAGTGAAATTTCAGACAAAGATTGTGAAGAGATAATTAAAATCTTTGACTTAAGTGATAGCGCAAAAACTCAAGCAATTTCACTAATAAAATCAATTTATCAAATGTTTATAAGTACAGATGCAAACATGGTTGAAGTTAATCCGCTAATTTTAACCAACGAAGAAAAAATAATCTGTTTAGATGCAAAAGTAAATTTTGATTCTAACGCTTTATTCAGACATCCTGAAATTGTTGAATTAAGAGATTTAAATGAAGAAGATCCAACAGAAATAGAAGCAAGCAAACATGATCTAGCTTACATAAAATTGGATGGAAGTATTGGCTGTATGGTTAATGGTGCAGGTTTAGCTATGGCAACAATGGACATAATTAAATTATATGGAAAAGAGCCAGCTAATTTTTTAGATGTAGGTGGGGGAGCTTCAAAAGAAAAAGTTTCTGCTGCATTAAAAATAATTCTATCAGATAAAAATGTTAAAGGAATTTTAGTTAATATTTTTGGAGGAATAATGAGATGTGATGTTCTTGCTCAAGGAGTGGTAGATGCAGCTAAAGAAATAAATATTAGTGTTCCATTAGTTGTTAGACTTGCTGGAACAAATTTTAAAGAAGGAAAAGAAATATTAGATAACTCAGGTTTAAAGTTAATATCTGCTGAAAATTTAGATGATGCAGCAAAAAAGATTGTAGAGGCAATTAAGTAAAATGTCTGTTTTAGTAAATAAAAACACAAAAGTAATCTGTCAAGGTTTTACAGGTGCGCATGGTACTTTTCACTCTGAACAAGCCATTAAATATGGAACTAATTTAGTTGGTGGAGTAACTCCTAAAAAGGGTGGTCAAAAACATCTAGATAGACCTGTTTTTAATAGCGTTATTGAAGCAAAAGATAGTGTTGGCGCAGACGCGACAATGATTTATGTTCCTGCTAAATTTGCTGCTGCTGCAATTATAGAAGCGATAGATGCATCTGTAGAATTAATAGTTTGTATTACTGAAGGTATTCCAGTTCAGGATATGCTTAAAGTAAGACAAAAATTAAATGGCTCAAAGAGCAGATTGATTGGACCAAATTGCCCAGGAATAATTACACCAGATGAGTGCAAAATTGGAATTATGCCAGGAAATATTCACAAAAGAGGATCAGTTGGAATTGTATCAAGATCAGGAACACTTACTTACGAGGCGGTTGCACAAACAACTGAAAATGGTTTAGGTCAATCAACTTGTATTGGTATTGGAGGTGATCCGATTAATGGAACAAACTTTATCGATTGCTTAGATTTATTTTTAAACGATGAAGAAACAGAATCTATTTTAATGATAGGAGAAATCGGAGGTACAGCAGAAGAGGAAGCTGCTGAATTCGTTAAAAATCACAAAATCAAAAAACCAATAGTTGGGTTTATTGCAGGAATTACAGCTCCCCCAGGAAGAAGAATGGGGCATGCAGGAGCTATTATTTCAGGTGGAAAAGGTGGTGCTGAGGATAAAATTAAGAAAATGGAAGAATCTGGTATTACAGTCGCAAAATCGCCTTCAATAATTGGAAAAACTTTATTTAATAAATTGTCAAATTGAAAAATAATAATAGAGCATTATATTAAATAAATAGATGTCATCATCAAAAAATCTTGAATACGAAAAAACTTCATTTTTAAACAAATCAAATAGTGCATTTATTGAGCGAATGTATCTTAAGTTTATAAACAAGGAGGCAGACTTACCAGAAAGTTGG
>JAOHFB010000040.1 GCA_028097785.1 Candidatus Pelagibacter sp.
TCACTTAACAAAAAAATTAATAGTTTATTTGGAAATTTAATGATTGGATTAGAATATGTTTTTAATCGAAGCGGTCCAATGACTATGGGTGCTAGTCAACTTTGTATGTTTGCAAAAAGTGATCCATCACTCGAACTACCAGATTTACAGTGGCACGTTCAACCAATGAGTATGGATACATTAGGTGCAACTAAAAACCATGATTTTCATGCATTCACCCCTACTGTCTCAAATATAAGACCTACAAGTAGAGGACATGTAAGTATTGTAGACAAAGACTCCAGAACTTATGCAAAAATTAAACAAAATTATCTGTCTACAGATCATGATCGAATGGTAGCTGCAAGAGGTCTTAAGTTAACAAGAAAAATTATATTAGAGTCTGAGACTTTTAAAAAATACACACCTGAAGAATATAGACCAGGAATAAATATAAATGATGATGAAGAACTTGTTAAAGAAGCATCTAATTATGCTCAAACTATTTTTCATCCAGTTGGCACATGTAAAATGGGTCAAGATGATATGGCAGTTGTTGATGAAAAATTAAGAGTTAAAGGAATCAAAAACTTAAGAGTAATAGATGCATCGATAATGCCCAACATAACTTCTGGTAACACTAATGCACCAACAATAATGATTGCAGAAAAAGGTGCAGATATGATACTAGAGCACTAAATGTTTGCAGAATTAATTACACCTGAACAACTTACAATTTTAGGACAAATCATATTTATTGATTTAGTTCTTGCTGGAGATAACGCAATTATTATTGGAATGGTTGCATCGAAATTTCCTGTAGAACAAAGAAAAAAAGTTATTTTTTGGGGTATTGGTGGTGCGGTAATTTTAAGAATAATCTTAACCATGTTAACTGCTTACCTATTACAAATTACAGGTTTACGATTGATTGGTGGATTATTGCTACTTTATATCATCTACAAACTTTATACGGATGTAATCAAAGGCCAATCTAATGAAGAAGATATAAAAGTAGATAATTCTAGTTTTATGAAGGCTATATGGACAGTTCTGCTTGCTGATTTTACAATGAGTTTAGATAACGTTTTGGGTGTTGCTGGAGCTGCTGGTGATCACTATGGATTATTAATTTTTGGATTAGCACTATCAATAGTTTTAATGGCAACAGCTGCAAATTTAATTTCAAGATGGATTAAAGAGTATAAATGGATCGCTTGGGCTGGATTACTAGCAATATTAGTTGTTGCTGTAGAGTTGATTTACACAGATATTAAAATATTATTTCTATAATGTATTTACAAAAGATTAATTTAAAAAATAAATATGCATTAGTAACTGGCGCAGGTAAAGGACTAGGAAAAGCTTGCTCAATTGCTTTAGCAGAGGCTGGTGCAACAGTTATAGCATTAAGCAGAACTCCATCAGATCTAGATAAATTAGAAAAACAAAATAACACAATATTAGCCCTTGTTTAACTTTTAAAAGTTTGAGAGGGTACTTTTTTTATAAAAAAAACACAGAGAGGGAAAATACAATATGAAAAAAATCATATCATTAGTTGTGGGAACTCTTCTTTTAACTGTCATGACAGTTACAGGAGCAAATTCTGCACAAACTCTTAAGTGCCAAACTGTAATTAGTGCTAAAGCTGATGAAGTGAAAATGTTAAAAGATTTCACTGACACAGTTACAGAACTAACAGAAGGTTCACTTAAGTTCGAAATTATGCCAGCAGGAGCAGTAGTAGGTGTAAAAGAAACTTTAGATGCAGTTGATAAGGGTCTTATCGATTGTGGTTTCGCTTGGACTCACTATTGGTCAGGTGATCACCCAGCAGCTATGTTATTTGGTTCGCCAGTAGCAGGTGCAGGTGTTGGTATTGATAACATCGCATTTTTATCTTGGTTCCAATACGGTGGTGGTAAAGAACTTTACGACCAACTATGGTCTGAGATGGGAAGAGACATCAAAGGATTTATGTTACAACCAGTAGGCCCTGAAGCTTTAGGTTGGTTCAAAGAGCCAATTAACAGCATGGCAGACTTTAGAAAGTACAAGTTCAGAACTCCTCCAGGAATTCCAGGACAAACTTATAAAGACATTGGTGTAGCTTCTGTTGCAATGGGTGGTGGAGATATTCTTCCAGCTCTTGAAGCAGGAACAATTGATGCAGCTGAATGGTGTTGTCCAAAACCTGACATGACATTCGGTTTCCAAAAAGTTCTAAAACATTACTACCTACAAGGTCTTCACCAAGTAGTAGTAAATGCTGACTTCTATATTACAGGCTCTAAATACAAAAAGATGTCTGCTTTAGAGAAAAAAGCTTTAGAAGTTGCTGCGAATGCATCTCTATCAAAATCAATGAGTTACAGAATATACGAAAATGGAAAAGCTTTAGCTGAACTTACAGGTAAGCATGGTGTTATTTTACATGACACTCCAGCTGACTATTTCCCAGCGTATATGGCTGCAGCTAAAAAATCTTTAGAGACTAATGCTGCGAAGAATAAGTTCTTTGCAAAAGTATGGCAGTCTCAAAAAGACTTTGCTGATATTGCAGTTCCATTCTGGTCTGGATCTCAAATGTCTAATGCGAAGCTTGGAATGGCTCACGCAGAAACATTAAAATAGTATTAAAATACTTTTATAAAGCGGGCAATTAATTGCCCGCTTTTTTTTAATTACTTAAGAATTTTAAATGCCAAGAAACCACAAACCAAAAAAACCAATTAAACCTATGAAACTTGATATCTCTGATGAGATGATAGCTGAAAGAAGAGGTGGTTCTGGCCCAATGCCTAAGACGATGCCTAAGTGGATGGCATCTTCAATTACAAAAATTGATTTATTTAGTAAACGGATAGGAAATGTTGTTTGTTGGATAACAGTGCCTTTAATTTTAGCTATGACTTACGAAGTTTTAGCTAGAAAATTATTTACAGCTCCTACAATGTGGGCCTATGACATGAGCAGATTTATGTATGGAGCATTATTTATGCTTGGTGCTGGTTATGCATTGTCAAAAGGTGTTCATATAAGAGCAGATTTTCTTTACAGAAATTTTAAAACTAAAACACAAGGTACAATAGATTTTTGGTTATATTTATTATTTTATTTTCCAGGTTTAATCGTCTTTCTTTATATGACCACAGGCTTTGTTCAAGAGTCAATTATGAGAGGTGAAAGAGGTATGGATACTGCTTGGATGCCCTATATGTGGCCAATCAAAGCTTCTTTATGGTTTGGAATAGTTTTTTTATTAATCCAGGGTGTATCAGAATTATTTAAAAGTTACTGGGCAGCTACAAAAGGTGTTTGGCCAGGAGAGGAAGAATAAATGCTAGCAGAATTTATAGATCCAGCTGTTTTAGGTTTCATTTTAATTGGGGTAATGCTTTTTTCAATTTTTGTTGGGTTTCCAATTTCATTTACTCTAATTTTTTTAGGGTTTGTGTTTGGTTATTTAGGTTTTGGAAAATTAGTTTTTTATTTAATGACCTTGCAGTTCTCGATGGTCATGACCGAACAAACCTTGGCTGCCGTCCCGCTCTTTGTCTTTATGGGTATTATGATGGAGCAAGCTGGATTAATGGAAAGATTGTTTTCGGCATTCCAGCTGATGCTGGCCAAAGTAAGAGGCTCATTATATTACGCAGTATTATTTGTGTCTGTAGTATTTGCAGCAGCTACAGGAATTGTTGGAGCATCAGTTACAATATTAGGAATTATGGCTGCTAAATCTATGAATAGATCTGGATATAACGTAAGACTAGCAGCAGGAACAATTACTGCTGGAGGAACTTTAGGAATATTAATTCCTCCAAGTATCATGCTAGTAGTTATGGGTCCTATAATGGAAATACCAGTAACAGATTTATTTGCAGCAGCAATCATTCCAGGAATTTTACTTGCAACACTTTACGCTGCTTACACAACAATTAGATGCTGGATAGATCCAAGTCTAGGTCCAGTATTACCACCAGAGCTTAGAGCAACTAGCATGAAGCAAGTTTGGATTGAATTCTTTTTAGGATTGGTTCCACCAGCTGCTCTAGTTTTTGCTGCACTCGGTAGTATTTTATTTGGATTTGCAACACCAACAGAGGCTGCTGGTTGTGGAGCAATGGGTTCTTTACTTTTAGCTCTGGCATATAAAAAATTAACATTAAAAAAACTGCAAGATGCGCTAGTTAAAACTTTAGAAATTTCTGCATTGATTATGGTTTTGGTGGCTGCTTCAAACTTTTTTGGCGCTGTGTTTTCTAGACTAGGAACACCAATGTTGCTTACAGACTTTTTATTAGGCCTTGAAATGAATAAATATTTAATCTTAGCATTAATTATGGTTATGATCTTTTTATTAGGTTGGCCACTAGAGTGGGTACCAATAGTAATGATTATAATTCCAATAATTTTACCTTTAGTTGAAGCTTTAGGTTTTAATTTGACTTGGTTTGCAATTCTAGTGGCAGTCAATCTCCAGACGGCCTGGCTATCTCCACCTGTAGCTTTGTCAGCATATTTCTTAAAAGGTGTTGTGCCAGAATGGGATTTAAAAGATATTTATTATGGAATGATGCAATTTATGGTTATCCAAGTAATAGGATTAATATTAATTATTGTATTTCCTAAGATTGCATTATGGTTACCAGCCTATCTTTATGGACAGTAGAAATTATTAGTTTAATATAATTTTTAGTGAATCAGCCAAAAGTTAAATACTCTCTTTCTAATTGGGACCTAGCAACTGTAAACCCAAATTACAAAACATGGGATTGGAAAGATCTTTTTTGCTTTTGGGGCGTAAATGTTCAAAGCATCATAGGGTTTTCTTTAATAGCCTCACTTTATACTATTTATAGCTTAAGCACATTTATAGTTTTTTTTGGAACTATATTGGGCTCAATATTGGTTTATTTTTTCTCAAATTTAATCGGTAAACCATCTCAAAAATATGGACTACCTTTTTCAGTTTTATTAAGGTCTTCGCTAGGGTTTAAAGGAGCAGAATTTTTCGGATTGACCAGAAGTATAGTTGGTATTTTTATGTTTGGAGTTCAAACATATTTTTTATCTAAAATAATTGGATACCTAATAAGAATTATAATT
>JAOHFB010000041.1 GCA_028097785.1 Candidatus Pelagibacter sp.
TGCTAAAGCAATATTAAATAAAAAAGAATTAAATTTTAAAAATATATTTCAAGCAAACCCACCAATAGACTCGGGCTATCATTTTGGCTCTAGGTTAGCGATTAAAGGTAAATATCTTTATGCATCCGCTGGTGAAAGAGGAATGGGAATGATTGCACAAGATCCTACAAAACACCCTGGTAGCATTATAAGAATTCATACTGATGGCAGTATTCCAAAAGATAATCCAAAGTTTGAAGGTAAATCAGATTGGTTACCAGAAATTTATCAAATAGGTGTTAGAAACCCACAGGGATTGGCTCTATCTCCTTATGATGAAAAAATTTATTTAAGCAATCATGGAGCGAGAGGTGGTGACTGGTTTGGTGAAGCAAAAAAAGGTGAAAACTATGGTTGGAAGATATTAGGATGGGGTGGAAAAAACTATTCAGGTACTAAAATTGGGCCAAAATGGAAACCTGGCTTTACTAAAGCTATTCAATACTGGGTGCCCTCAATTGCTGCAAGCGCGATAACAATTTATAAAGGTAAAGAATTCAGTGAGTGGAATGGACATGCTTTAATTACCTCTCTAAGAGATCAATCATTAAGAAAATTAATATTTAATGACCTTTCAAATGTTAAAGAAGATATCATTTTTAAAAATAAAATTGGAAGAATAAGAGACATACAAGTGCATCCAGATAATGGAAAGATTTACTTTTTAGGAGAAGGAGCTTTATGGCTAATGGAAAAAAACTAACAGCTAAACTAGAGAAAGATTTTAGAATAAATAATGAAAAAATTAATATCTTTTCTACTAATCATTCTTTTTTTTGATATTGAGCTAATTGCAATGGAAAAACGACCCTATCATCATTTGCCAGATGGAACTTTTAGGAATCCTGAAGGATCTCCAGTTAGAGCAAATGATGTAAAATTTTCCTATAGAACATTTATTAAAGAAAAAAAGAAAATTGATATTACTGTTCCAAAATATCATGTCATCGATAAAAAAATTGTTAAAGAAAATTTAGAGAAATTAAAAAATGATGATTATATTGCTTGGATAGGGCATGCTACATTCCTAATTAAATTAGGTGAAACAACAATTATTACAGATCCAGTTTTTTCAAAAAATGCAGGGCCTTTGGTATTTGGTCCAAAAAGATATGTTGAGCCAGCTATTGAATTAAAAGAAATTCCAAAAACAGATGTATTTCTACTTACTCACAATCATTATGACCACCAGGATATGTCAACTATAAGAGAATTTCCATATAAAGATGCAAAAGTTTTGGTGCCTTTAAAACTGGGAAAGTATTTTAAAAAATACAAAGATGTAAATGAAATGGATTGGTATGATGAAATACAAATTAATAGCGATTTAAAGATTACATTTTTACCTGCAGTCCATTGGTCGAAAAGAAGTCTAACTGATACTAACAAAACTTTGTGGGGAAATTTTTTAATTGAATATAAAAATAAAAAGATATTTTTTGCGTGTGATACTGGATATGGAAATGTCTATAAAGACCTTGGCAAAAAATATGGTCCAATCGATTTATCAATGATTAACATTGGGGCATATGATTTCAGACCAATGTTTGAAAAATCTATTTATCATACAACTCCTGAAGAAGCACTTAATATTGCACAAGATTTAAAAAGTAAAAAAGTTTTAGGAACTCACTGGGGAACTTTTGTTTTATCTCTCGAACCTATTATGGAACCACCTGTTCGATTTAAAGATAATGCAGAAAATTATGGATTCAAAAAGAAAGATGCAATCACATTTAATATTGGTGAAATAAGACCCTTAAAAGAGGTATTTTAAACTATAATATTGTTATTCTATGCATAATTCTATTTCCTTTAAAAGGAGTAGCCTGGTGAAGCATAGATCTATTATCCCATATAGCTAATTGGTTTTTTTCCCACTTTAGTGAGTATTGAAATTTTTTCTTAATTTGATGATTAAACAATTCTTTTTTAATTTTAACAGAATTTTTTAATTTAGGAGAAAAGCCTACAAGATGTCCGGGACTACAATAAATTGTATTTTTAGAGTTTATTTTTTTTATAATTTTATGAGTAGATTTTAATTCTTTAATTTTTCTTCCCTTCTCTTTTACTCTCTCTCTAGTAGTAACTGAAATTGGACCTTCAGAAGAGTACTTCCCTTTCACTTGAAGCAATTGATTTTTGATTGATTTCGATAAATGATCAAAAGCTAAGTATTGAGATGAAAACTCAGTATTTGCTCTACCTTTTTTAGGAACTAGTTTAGATAATAGCATTGTAAATCTTGGAGGTTTTTTTGTGTAAATAGAGTCTGTATGAAACTGTTCTCCAAAACTGGGTCCCTTATCTGTTGCTTTTCTTTGAACAACAGTGATTTGTTTATATTTTTTACTTAATCCTTTTAATCTTGGATAATCAGCCAATTTACCAAAATGTTTTGCAAATTTTATATAATCTGAAGAACTTAGTTTTTGTCTTCTCAAAAAAATCATCCCATAAACCTCAAGAGATTTAAAAATAGTTTTAAAATCTTTTTTAGAAATATCTTTAATGTTTCCTATGGCCTCAGCCCCAATATTTCTTTTATTGGGAATAATTTTAAACATAAATAGATTTAATTATTCAATAATTTGCTTTTAGCTTTTTCAAACTCTTCTTGAGTTAAAACTCCACTTTTATGTAATTCGTTTAATTTGCTAATTTCGTCACTCAGGTCATTTGTAGTTGGTGAAGAAACTTGAGTTTCATTTTCTTCTTTTTCCTCGGGTTTAACAGGTCTGTTATCAACTTTAGCTTTAAAACCTTTCATAATAGCTGTTCCACCTAAATAAAAAACGAACCCAAGAATTGGGATAGCTAAACCAAAAAAAATTAATTTTTCCATGAGCTAATCTTCATCCTCGTCACGCCAGCCTTTTTGGTACATTAGATAACCCGCTAAAATTACAGAAAAAGTTCCGGCTATCATACCAAAATCAAAACCAACTTGTTTACCATATAAATACCACCCTAGCTGCGTTGCTCCAATTGGAACTGCAGTGAGCAGTATCATTATTATTCCAATTCGATATTCATATGGAGGTTTTTTCATTTGAAAACTTTATCAAATAAAAAAAGAAATTAATGAAGTTTTATCAATTTGTGACAATAAAACTTATTAATGAAAAAGTGTTTATTTTTGTGATCTTTTAAAACACTCAACAGTATTTTTTAGTAAACAAGCAATCGTCATGGGTCCTACTCCACCTGGAACAGGAGTTAATGCTTTAGCTACTTTTGAAACTTCATCAAATGCAACGTCTCCAACCAAACCATTTTCTGTTTTATTAATTCCAACATCAATTACGATTGCATCTTTTTTAACCCAATCACCTCTCACAAGTTCTGGGATACCCACAGCCGCAACAATAATATCTGCTTTTAAGCATTCTGCTTTTAAATCTTTTGTTCTTGAATGAGTAATAGTTACTGTGCAATTTTCTTTAAGAAGAAGTTGTGTCATAGGTTTACCATTAAGATTAGATCTTCCAACTACCACAGCTTTTTTACCACTTAAGTTTGGTTCGATTTTTTTAATCATTAAATAACATCCAAGTGGTGTGCAAGGCACTGAACTCTCATAACCAGAAGATAAGTTTCCTACATTCATTGGATGAAAACCGTCTACATCTTTTGAGGGAGTAATTGTTTCAATTACTTTTTGTTTGTCAATATGTTTTGGAAGTGGTAGTTGAACCAAAATTCCAGAAACACTCTCATCATTATTCAGTTCTTCAATTTTTTCCAAAACAGTTTTTTCTTCAACTGTATCGGGGTATTTAATAACTTCAGATTTTAAACCTACTTCATTTGCTGATTTTTCTTTGTTACGAACATAAATTTGGCTTGGAGCCATATCTCCAATTAGAATTACTGTTAATCCTGGAACCTTATTATATTTAGTCTTTAATTCAGCTACCTCTTGTTTTAGTTCTTCTCTAAGTTCAGCTGCTGCTTTTTTTCCATCTATTAATATCATTTTACTTCCTTAAAAAATCATTGGTGCAATGTAGAGCTTCATACACATTTCAATAAACCAAATCAATAGTAGAAGAATTATTGGTGAAATATCTAATGAGCCTAAGTTTGGTAGAAAACGTCTAATTCTATATAAAATTGGATCCGTTAATCGATAAGTTAACTCTAGAATAGAATAAACAAATCTATTTTGAGTATTTAAAACATTAAAAGCAATCAACCAGCTTATTAATACATTGGCTATAACGACGTAAGAATAAAGTTTTAAAATTTGTAAAACTAAATAAAAAATAGCTATCATTTTTTTTTCGATATAAATCGACTGACTTGGGAAAGCAAAAGAAGCTCCATTTTTTTCTACAATCTGCTTAATTTCAATTGCAAGTCTCTCTTTAACTTCTAATGAGTTGCTCCAGCTATTAGAATTGGTAAAACATCTCACCAAAATATCTATTGAACTGTCTGAAAATTTTTCAATTCTAACCGCAACCCCTGCTGATTGATTAAAATCATCGCTTGAGTTTACATAATTTTCAATTTCTTCTCTTACTTTTTTAAGTTGATCTATTGTTGAGTTGTACTGAAGAGTGATTATCCATCTTATTCTCCAATTAGAAGTTTCACTTACATTTACCACTGCATTTTCTGCAAATTGAAAATTTGGGATTATGGCAAGTGACTTATCAAATTTTCTTATTGAAGTTGATCTGAAACCAATATTTTCAACAATGCCTTCGATAATTCCTTCAACAGCTATCCAGTCGCCAATTTTAAATCTTTTTTCAACTAAAACTAAAATACCTGATATTAAATTTTTGAATAAATCTTGTGCTCCTAGTGCAACTGCGACACCAAATAAACCAAGCCCTGCAATAATTGGGCCTAT
>JAOHFB010000042.1 GCA_028097785.1 Candidatus Pelagibacter sp.
TTTAGAAAAGTAATAATTGCTAAAGATAATCAACAAATAGTTGATAAATGTGATTGGGTATTTTTATCAGTTACACCTACTGTAGGAGATAAAATAATCAAAGAGTTAAAATTTAGATCAACACAAACTATAATTAGCTTTATTTCTACAATAACTTTATCTCAGTTAAAAAAAGCAATAAAAGTTAAAGCACAAATTGTAAGAGCTATTCCTTTGCCGCCAATTTCATTAAAAAAAGGACCAGTACCTATTTGTCCTCCTAATAAAAAAGTTAAAGCATTCTTTGATAAAGTTGGAACAACTGTTGAAATAAAAAACGAAAAATCATCTATTAATTTTTGGTCAACATCTGGAATGATGGCACCTTTTTATCAATTGTTAAGTTCAATGACAGACTGGTTAGTTAAAAGAGGTGTTAAAAGAAATAATGCTCAAAAATATATAACTTCTTTATTTTTAGCTTTGTCAGAAGATGCTGTTGTTAACTCAAAAAAAGATTTAAAATATTTGGTAAAAGAGTCTCAGACTCCTAAGGGATTAAATGAACAAGGTGTTAAAGAACTAACAAAAGCTGGTTTTTATAAATCTTTGGAGAAAACTCTCAATAGTATACATAAAAGATTAAATAAATAAAAATTTCATGGATCAACAACAGAATATTTTACAAATTGAAAGTTTATCTAAATATTTTGGAGGTTTGGCTGCAGTTTCTGATTGCTCTTTAAAAATTAAGAAAGGCTCTATCACTGGAATTATTGGACCTAATGGATCGGGTAAAACTACTTTATTTAATTTAATTGCTGGAAATTTAAAATCTACTCAAGGAAAAGTTTTATTTAATAATGAAGATATAACTGATGTTCCCTCATATGAATTATTTTCAAAAGGCATTTTAAGAACTTTTCAGATAGCTCATGAATTTACAAATTTATCAGTTTTAGAAAACCTAATGATGGTTCCGGCAAATCAATCAGGTGAAAAATTAATGACTGCTTTACTAAAGCCTAGCTTGGTTAGAACTGAAGAATTAGCTGTAAAACAAAAAGCCCAAGATGTAGTTGATTTCTTAAATCTTACTCACTTATCAAATGAATTAGCTGGAAATTTATCGGGTGGTCAAAAAAAATTATTAGAACTTGGAAGAACTATGATGGTTGATGCTAAATTAGTATTACTTGATGAAGTTGGAGCGGGAGTTAATAGAACACTACTTAAAGAACTTGGAACTGCAATTCTTAAGCTTAATAAAGAACAAGGGTATACGTTTTGTATGATCGAACATGATATGGATTTTATTAGTAGATTGTGTGATCCCGTTATTGTCATGGCTGAAGGATCCGTCTTATTCGAAGGTACTGCAGAAGAAGTTAAGAAAGATGAGAAAGTTATAGAAAGTTATTTAGGTAGAGGATCAAAACTTAAGGATGAAAATTAATGGCATTTTTTGAAGGTATAAAAATGACTGGAGGATATGGCAATGGTCCAGATATTATTAATTCTTGTTCAGTTGATGTTAATAGGGGAGAAATAGTTTCGATTCTTGGTCCTAATGGAGCTGGGAAATCAACAGCTATGAAAGCTATGCTTGGTTTGTTAAATTTAAAATCTGGCTCTGTAGTAATTGATGGAAAAGATATCTCAAAACTTTCTCCACAAGAAAGAGTTAGGGCTGGAATTTCATTTGTACCACAAACAAAAAATGTTTTTGCTGGAATGACAGTTGAGGAAAATTTAGAAATGGGAGCCTATCTAAGAGACGATAACTTTCAAAATGTTTTAAAAGAAATTTATGATCTATTTCCTATATTAAGAGAAAAAAGAAGTCAGTTAGTTGGCGAATTATCAGGTGGTCAAAGACAACAAGTTGCACTTGGAAGAGCATTAATGATTAAGCCATCAGTATTAATGTTAGATGAGCCTACTGCTGGAGTTTCCCCTATAGTTATGGATGAATTATTTGACCACATTATTAAAGTTAAAAGAACCAATGTTGCAATTTTAATGGTTGAACAAAATGCCAAACAAGCACTTAATATTTCTGATCGTGGATATGTACTTGTCACAGGTGAAAACAAATATGAAGGTACAGGCAAAGAATTATTAAATGACCCAAGAGTAAGAAGCTCTTTTTTAGGAGGTTAGTATGGATTTTATAAACGCAATTATTTTATTATTAAATTATATTTTTGTTCCAGCTCTAACCTATGGTTCACAATTAGCACTTGGTGCAATTTTTGTTACTTTAATCTATGGAATTTTAAGGTTTGCAAATTTTGCAACTGGAGACATGATGGCATTTGGTACTATGGTGACTATTTTATTTACATGGTATTTTCAATCAGTGGGTATTTCTTTAGGTATTTTGCCAACAGCTCTTCTTGCTATACCATTTGCTATAATTTTTATGATTGGCTACATGCTCTTCATAGATAAATTTGTTTTTAGATATTATAGGGTCAATAAAAATCCACCTGTCCAACTTGCAATGGTTAGTATTGGAGTAATGTTTGTAACTCAAGCAGTGGTAAGAATAATAATTGGTCCATCTGATAGAAGATTTTTTGATGGAGAAAAATTTATTATTAAAGCAGGTGAATTTAAAGAAATGACAGGACTTAATGAAGGATTGGCAATTAAATCTAGCCAGGTAATAACAATATTTGTAACCCTTATATTGGTCTCCATCTTATTTTGGTTCTTAAATAAAACTAAAACAGGAAAAAGTATGAGAGCTTACTCAGATAACGAAGATTTAGCTTTATTATCTGGTATTGACCCTAAAAGAGTGGTCATGATTACATGGATTATTGCAGGTATTTTAGCAACAATTGGTGGTGCTTTGTATGGTTTAGATAAAAGTTTTAAACCTTTTACATATTTTAATAATATGCTTCCAATTTTTGCCGCTGCAATTGTTGGAGGTATTGGAAACCCTTTTGGAGCATTTTTGGGAGGTTACGTTATAGCTTTTTCAGAGATATTCATAACGTATGCATATAAGAAATTTTTTATGTATATTTTGCCAGAAAGTATGGAACCAGAAACCCTTGTTCAATTACTTTCAACTGATTATAAATTTGCTGTTTCGTTCTCTATACTAGTAATCGTCTTATTGTATAGACCCAATGGCATATTTAAAGGGAAGGTGCTTTGAGAAAAAATCTTAATATAATTGTGGCTTACTCAATAATGATGGGTTTAATTTTATTGGTTGGAATATTTCAATCATGGAATGTAGCTCTTTCAATTTTCAATCTGTGTTTAATTTCTGCAGTAATGACTATGGGAGCAAATGTACAATGGGGTTATGCTGGCTTAATTAATTTTGGTCTTATGGGATATGCAGCATTAGGTGGGCTAGCTGCAGTTTTAATATCAGTTGATCCAGTTCAAGAAGCATGGAGAGCTGGTGGTTTTGATATCTTAATGTGCTTATGGTTAATCATAGTAATGATATTAGCAATTCGCTTTATTCTAAAAAATTTTGCTAAATCAAATTTTAGAACTTATGGAATTGCAGCGATTATTATTGCAGGGATTATAATTATTAGGGTAACTGCTGAACCTGGAATTGAAGCAATTGAAGCTGTTAATCCTGCAAAGACAGGATTTCTAGGAGGCTTTGGATTGCCAATTATGTTTTCATGGATTGTTGGAGCTTTCTTTGCGGGAGGACTTGCATTTGTGGTTGGAAAAGTTGCTCTTGGTTTACGTGCTGACTATTTAGCAATTGCCACATTACTAATTTCTGAAATTGTCATTGCAATAATCAAACATGAAGATTGGTTATCAAGAGGGGTCAAAAATGTAATTGGATTGGATAGACCCGTACCTTATGAAGTTAATCTTCAGACTACTGATTGGTTCATAAATTTAGTTGCAAAATTTAATTCAAGTAAATTGGAATTAATTTCTAATGTTGCAGATAAACAGGCTGCACTAAATCAGTTAGTTATCGAAGGATCTTCAGTCTTTGTAAAACTTTGCTACTCAGGATTATTTTTAATTGTAGTTATAGCTTTATTAATAGTTACTCAAAAAGCACTTTATTCTCCATGGGGAAGAATGATGCGAGCAATTAGAGATAATGAAGAAGCCGCAAATGCAATGGGAAAAAATGTTGTTAAACAACATTTATTAATATTTATTTTAGGTTCAGCAATTGTCGGAATAGCTGGAGCAATGTTAGTGACGCAAGATGGTTTGTTTACACCAGGTAGTTACAGGCCTATGAGATACACATTTCTTATTTGGGTCATGGTTATAGTTGGAGGGAGTGGTAATAATTTTGGAGCAATTTTAGGTGGATTTGCTGTATGGTTTTTATGGATTGAAGCTGCACCTATAGCATTATTTTTAATTAATCTTTTTACATCCGGTATGTCAGATACTCACGTACTAAAAATTCACTTAATTGAGAGTGTTCCATATTTTAGATATTTGATGATGGGTCTTGGATTGCTATTGATAATGAGATATCGCCCAAAAGGTATACTTCCAGAAAAAATAGAAATAAAGTAATTCTATTATGAAATATATTATATTAGGCGCTGCCATTGCCTGGACTATGTATATGGCTGACAAATA
>JAOHFB010000043.1 GCA_028097785.1 Candidatus Pelagibacter sp.
TCTGGTAATTCTGGCATTTCACACTATATTGAATATATATTTTTTTTTATGCAACAATATCTTCAAAATAAAAAAGGGCTAGTAGAAGGTGTATTCGACCAAGTCTACAATAAATATGACCTTATGAATGACTTTATGTCACTTGGTGTTCATAGGTTCTGGAAAAAAAATCTCATAAATATGATGAATCCATCTTTAGATAAATATTTAATTGATGTGGCCTGTGGTACTGGAGATATAGGAAAGCTTTATCTGGACAGTACTGATAAGAATAACAAAATTACTTGTGTTGATCCTAACAAAGGAATGATAAGCCAAGGTAAACAAAAGCTCTCTAATTACAAAAATATTAACTGGGTCATTTCTCCCGCAGAAAAACTACCCTTTGAAGATAACAAGTTTGATTTTTACACTATTAGCTTTGGACTAAGAAATACAAAAAATTTAAATAAAGCGCTTTCTGAAGCCTATAGAGTTTTAAAACCAGGTGGAAGATACCTGTGCTTAGAATTTTCAAAAATACAGAACTCAAATCTTGATTTTATTTATAAAAATTATTCAAAATTAATCCCCATCATTGGCAAATTTGTTGTTGGTGAAAAAGAGCCCTATGAGTACCTAATTAAAAGTATAGAGCAATTTATTAATCAAGAAGAATTAATTGAATTAATGAAAAATAATAATTTTCAAAAATGTTCTTATAGAAATTTTTCTGGGGGGATTGTGTCAATCCATAGTGGGTGGAAGTACTAATGATCAAAAAACTTATAACCTTATTTAAATTAGGAAGAAAAATTGCTAAATCAGATATTTTAAGTATTGCCTCAAAATTTAAAAAACCACCTCTAGCAATAACAATATTATTTCAATTACTTTCAATTTCATTTTCTAAAAGTAATCAGCAAAACATAAGTACAAATGAAGGTGAAAGACTATCTATTTCTTTAGAGTCTATGGGTACTACATTTATAAAACTTGGGCAATTTTTAGCAACCAGACCCGATATTATTGGTGAAGAACTATCATCAAAACTTGAAAATTTACAAGATCGTCTTCCACCCTTTTCTATCAACGAAGCAAAAGAAATAATTAAAAAAGATCTTGGTCAAGATACATATAATTCAATAATTAACTTAAGTGAACCTATAGCGGCCGCATCTATTGCTCAGGTACACAAAGCTCAAATTAATGACAATGGAACAATTAAAGATGTAGCAATAAAAATTCTAAGACCAGATATTAAGAAAATATTCAATGAAGAAATTGATGCAATGATGTTATTTGCTTTTATCGTTGAGTCATTTGCAAAAAAAACAAAAAGATTGAAACTTGTTGAAGTTGTATTTTTACTAAAAGAAATAACAAATCTTGAAATGGATTTAAGATTTGAAGCAGCCGCAGCCAATGAATATGCGGAAAATACTAAAAATGATGCAGGGTTCAAGGTTCCACAAATTTATTGGAATTTTACAAGTGAAAATGTAATGACACTTGATTGGATTGACGGTGTATCAATAAGAGAAACTGAGGAATTAAAAAATAGAAATCTAGATACGAACAAAATTGCAGAAGATATTATTCAACATTTTCTAAGACATGCTGTAAGAGACGGTTTTTTTCATGCTGATATGCATCAAGGAAATATTTTCATTGATAATAGTGGTCAAATAGCTCCTATAGATTTTGGCATAATGGGTAGACTAGATAAAGTTAGTAAAAGATTTTTAGCTGAAATTTTATATGGATTTATTCAAAGAGATTATAAAAAAGTAGCTGAAGTGCATTTGGTAGCGGGATTAGTTCCAAATAATGTTCCAATTGATGATTTGGCTCAAGCTTTAAGATCAATAGGAGAGCCTATATTTGGTCAAGCAGTTAAAGATATATCTGGTGGTAAACTATTAAAGCAGTTGTTTGACGTGACTGAAAAATTTAATATGCAAACTCAACCACAATTATTAATGCTACAAAAAACTATGGTAGTAGTTGAAGGAGTTGCTAGAAAATTAAATCCAGACACAAATATATGGACTACGTCTAAACCTGTACTTGAAAGTTGGTTAAGAGAAACTAAAGACCCAATAAATTCTATTACGGACACGTTAAACAATACCTCAGAAGTTTTAAAAAGATTGCCAGAATTTCCTGAGATTATGGATAAAGCAAATCAAGCTCTAACATATTTAGCTAGCGGTCAAATTCCTCAAAACTCAAACTCTTATACTGCTTTAAATAATAAAAAATCTGAAATGACTGCTTTTAGAAACCAATCTATTATTGGCTTATTAGTTCTTGTAATTATAGGGTTATTGGTATTTTAATTCGGCAAATGAAAAATCTCTTAAACAAAAAAATTCTTTATATAATTTGTGGTGGAATTTCTGCATATAAAAGTCTTGAAACAATTAGACTTTTTAAAAAAAATGGAGCTAAAATAAAAACAATATTAACTAACAGTGCTAAAGAATTCATAACGCCTCTTTCAGTTGCATCACTTTCACAAGGTAAAGTTTACAGCGATTTATTTAGTGTCGAAAATGAAACAGAAATGGATCATATTGCTTTATCAAGATGGGCAGATGTGATTTTAATTGCACCAGCTACAGCAAATACTATTACAAAATTAGCTCAAGGAACAACTGATGATTTGGCATCAACCGTAGTGCTAGCATCAAATAAAGAAATTTATCTAGCGCCAGCAATGAATGTTAGAATGTGGGAACATGAGTCAACAAAACACAACTTAAAAAAACTAATAAGCTATGGTTATAAACTTATTGGTCCAGAAGTTGGAGAAATGGCTTGTGGAGAATACGGTGAAGGAAAAATGTCTGAGCCTGATAAAATTTCTAACGAAATAAATAATTACTTTTTAAACCTTAAAAAAAATAAGAGATTAAAAGCACTAGTTACAGCTGGACCAACAAATGAATATATTGATCCTGTAAGATTTATTACGAATAAATCTAGTGGAAAACAAGGGTATGAAATTGCTAAATCTTTATCAAAAAAAGGTTTTGATACAACTCTTATTTCAGGACCAACTAACTTAAAAATTGATCATGATGTTAAGCTAATTGAAGTTGAAACAGCAAATGAAATGTTCATGGAAACTCAAAAAAACTTACCAGCCGATGTAGCAGTTTTTTCTGCAGCAGTAGCAGATTTTAAGGTTAATAAAAAATATAAAAATAAAATTAAAAAGCAAGATTCATTAAATTTAAACTTAGAAAAAAATGTAGATATTTTAAGTTATGTTTCGAACCATAATTCAATGAGGCCAGAACTTGTTATAGGATTTGCAGCTGAAACAGATAATGTTGAAAATAATGCTGAAAAAAAATTAAATAATAAAAATTGCGATTGGATTGTTGCAAACGATGTATCTAATAAAAAAATTGGCTTTAGTTCAGATTTTAATGAAGTAACAATTTACTATAGAGATAAAGATAAAGAAAAACTTTCATACAAAAAAAAATCTGAAATATCAGATGAAATAGTTGACAGAATAATTAATCAATTAAATTAATGACGAAAGTTCTTATAAAAAAACTAGACTCATCAGTTGAGTTACCTGTGTATAAAACTAACGGTGCATCAGGAATGGATTTAATGGCTTTTATAAACGAGCCAATTAAACTAAAGCCACAAAATTCATGTTTGGTTCCAACTGGTATTTCTGTTGCATTTCCTAGTGAATATGAAATTCAAATTAGACCAAGATCTGGTTTAGCTGCTAAAAACAATATTAGTGTTTTAAACACACCCGGAACAATAGATAGCGATTATAGGGGTGAAATTAAAGTTATTCTCTATAATCATGGTAACACTGATTTCTTAATAAATAATAAGGATAGAATAGCTCAAATGATTTTAACGCCTGTGATTAAAATGAATTTGGAGGAAACAGATACTCTACCTGAAACAGTTAGAGGAGAGGGTGGATTTGGCTCAACTGGAAAATGAGTTCAAAGTTAAGTAAAAATCAGCTTGAAAAGTATTCAAGACAAATTATTTTAAAAAATATTGGTGTCTTAGGTCAAAAAAAAATTCTTAATTCAAGAGTATTAGTAATCGGCATGGGTGGATTGGGTTGTCCTGTGGCTGAATTTTTAACAAGATCGGGCATTGGCTCTATAGGAATTGTAGACCATGATTTAGTTAGTCTATCAAATATACACCGACAAACTTTGTATGAT